>DATGJV010000179.1:0-4168 GCA_035295005.1 Ktedonobacteraceae bacterium
AAAGCTGGTGCCGTTGTTCGGGCTGGGAACAACGTTCCACTGCCCACAACTGCTCGGAGAGGCAGCAACGGCGTGGGTGCTGGCTCGAAACAGTAGCATGGCTGCTATGCCGAGACAGACGCAGGTGAAACCGAGGAAGTGAAGACGTTTCATAGTGGTTCTTCCAATCTTCTAAAGTGTTTGGAAAGTAGAGAAGAAATCTGATCAGTGGCCCCTCTTCAACTGTACTACCAGTGTCAATATGTGGCAAGCGTCCAACTTGAAAATTTGCAAGAATCATTTTGTTAGAGTAGGATGTATCATTTTGTCATAGTGATTATCCTGACCATCACTGTAATGGCGTGTCAGACATGAGGAGTATTGCTAATAATATCCTGGCAACGCCGGAATACGTAGGAGCGGGTTGATCGCACTCACTGCCGATTTATCGGCGGTGAGTGCGGTCAACCCGCTCCTACGGCAGGACAATCGCATCTAAATTTTTAAGTAGCTTGCTGGCTCTAGTTTTCCTGGCTCAAAAGCTGTTTTGCCTCCTGCTCATTTCCTGCGCGAAGCAATGCAAAGATAAGAGCTTGCAAGGCATCTGGATCATCACTGGCCTCGCCCCGCTTTTTTGCCAGTGGCATCAGGGCCGGGAAATCCTTCTCTACAAGATACTCCAGCATATGGCGTTGCCTCTGCACATTCGCCAACCGCTCTTCCTGTTTTCCCTCTAACTTGCCTCCCTGCCAGATTTCCTGGTAGGCCCACGAGTCCTTTAAAGCGTCCTCGAACATGCGAAATCTCCTTTTTAACCAGTGCCGGTCAGTCTCTTTTACAAATGCCATTGACGCGAAAATATACGTCAGCGACAACAGGTCACGTCGGTCTTCATCTTCTGATGTCTCGATGGTGGTAATTGCCTTCTCGACCACCTTCCTATTTTTGCCCCCTCTGGCAAGCACCATCAATGGGAGCAGACCCAACAATCCTGCTTGCTCTATCTCCTCGAACGACACTTCCCACAGTTTAACCACATTAAAATGAAACAGATGCACCATCTTCGCCGGAGGAAACTTCCAGCGAAAGAACGGTTCTGACACTTTACAGCGTCTAAGATAAATCACGAACGAGTCCGTTGGACAATCGTACGTCCAGGTCGCCATTGCATTGTATTTCCACATGCGCTCTGCCATGTGTTCATCGGTATAGCTCTGAAACTCAATGTGGATCAAACACTTGATCCCGTCCACTATCATCTGGTTTAAGTTGTCAGCTTCAATCTCCTGGTTATTGAGATTGAGCGATCTGGCCTCTACTGGCCCGATGAACTGCGCTCCCGGAATGAGCCAACGAATAAAATCCTCTGGGCGCGTGTTCACCAGCCGCTTGGTGCTGGTATCCCATCTTCCTGGCATGATACAACCACTCCTACCGTATATAAAGTGTAACATAGCAGCTACGTCCTGTCGAGAGACTGGAGGCCATCTCTGTTACCTGCCAGGGAACGGTAGAGGGGTTGGGCAAGACAATGTAGAGTAAGCCTGAGCATCTTGCCCGATCCATTCCACTCCCTACTCTTTAGATACCATTCGTAGCAGAAAAAGCGGAAAGCAAGCAGCAAGGCAAATCCTCTCAACACGTTAAGATGGGAACCCAGAATGAAGATACGGTTGCTCTTACTCCTTCAACGCATTGCTATTGTTGTTTGTTAAAATAGAAGATAGAATCAGCATCTGATAAAAACTGGTTGTGTTTAGAAAATTAAGATGACAACATGGGACGTAGTAGAGTAATCGCAGGCGCAAAACGTGCATGGCGCGTTTCTAGCAAAGATTTTGGTTTCCAGCGCAGCATCACTCACCTCATTCTGGGAGGCATAACGCTAACGCTGTACTTGCTGATAGGCTTTCTCGCTCCAGAAGGAAAGCAGGTCGGCGTCTTGATTATCGCGTTGGGCTATCTCAGCCTACTCCTGATCGGTGTCACATTGATTATTGGGCCGCTCAACCTGTTGCGTTCGCGGCGCAATCCGGTGAATATTGATCTGCGGCGTGATGTCGGTATCTGGGCGGCTATCGCCGGTTGCTGGCATGTGTTGCTCGTTGTTCGCGGCACTGTGCTGAACGGCCAGCTACTGTACTATTTTCTGCAAGCGAATGGCCTGGGATTGCAGTTGAATGTCTACGGCCTCAGCAATGATTCTGGCCTCTTCGCGACAATTCTGCTGCTCCTATTGCTCGCGCTTTCAAACGCCATTTCCTTGCGCGTCCTCAAAGGGAAATGGTGGAAGCGTATGCAGCGTTTGACGTACCTTCTGGCGTTGCTTGCTGTCGCGCACACCTTCGGCTATCAGTATCTGAATGTGAGGGGCGAATTGTTGTTTGTCATGGTGATGATTCTGACTATCCTTGTACTCGCTTGTCAGGCATGGGGAATAGGGCTAACAGTGTTCCGGCAGCGATGGAAGGGACGGGAGCATATATAACTGCGCTGCTAATAACACCAGGCGGTTGCATATGAGATTAATTTTACTATTTGCTTTTCACTACGTCATATAATATGAGTCAAAGCTTACTACAGACATACAGGCAGAGGCGAAAAAGGAGTACGCTACTATGCGACGGAATATATCTCTATCCTTCTTTGTCGTCGCAATATTGTCTACTTTCTTCGTGGGATGTAATCCTATCGTTGGGACAGTTACATCCGCGCCAGTTGCATGTCTGTATATGGACAACGATATTATTGGCTATCACAGTATTCCACCTCAAGGTATTCCTGCGAGTTCAGGGACAACACTCAAGGTTGTATGGTCACTTGCTAAGCCATCACCACAGGCGCTCAGTCCAGATACACCGCGTGATCGAATTCAGGAGGCCGTGATGTATGAGGCACTCTATGGCCCATTCTCATCTCCCGCAGCTATCAACAATATCGGTGGTAACGCGAATGCACAACGAGGTACTGTTCTCGCTTCGTCGAAGCCCGTTGTCATGTCTGGATGCAAACCGCAATCATCCCCCAGTACGCTGACCATCCCGAAAGGTCTCAAGCCTGGCTACTACGACCTGTACCTTGCTGGTACCTCGACTTATGCGAGCGGCAGTGCGGGTACTGGAAGCGATGTACCTGTACACGTTGCATAAAACCCGTAGCCTTTTACTACGCCTACAAAACATCCTCCGTTGAGATGGTATAATCTTCAAGAGAGTTGTTTATCAAAACCCTCACATACACCTCCCCGACTCATAGCGGAATATGTAGTACACAACGATGTAGTGACACAACCTATTTTTTTAGTAGGAGGAACTGTTATGGCCCCACAATCGAGTGATGGACAGCGCACTGATGCTGCACCTCCAACTGCTGATTTCCAGCAATTACTGACTAAAGAAAATCGTTTTTCGCCCACACCGGAGCAGCTTGCCACGCTCAATGTACAGGATTACCAGGCTCTCTATGAGAAAGCTGCCAGCGATCTGGAGGCGTTCTGGGATGAAATTGCCCGCGATTTTACCTGGGAAAAGCCCTGGACGAAGGTGCGTGAAGGTGAGGCGCCGGATCCACGCTGGTTTGTCAGTGGGCAGGTAAATATCACCACGAACTGTCTTGATCGCCACGCCAACGGCAGTCGCACTAACAAAACCGCCCTGCTCTGGGTCGGGGAAGATGGCGAGGAGCGCACTTATACGTTCAGCGAATTGCTGGCTTTTACCTGCCAGATTGCCAATGGCCTGAAATCGCTCGGCGTGCAGAAGGGCGACCGCGTTATTATTTACTTGCCTCTTACGCCGGAAGGTATTGCTACGATGCTGGCTTGCGCACGTATCGGCGCGATTCACTCGGTTGTCTATGCTGGTCTGGGTAGCGGCGCACTGCGGGCCAGAATCGAGGATGCCGGAGCGCATATTGTGGTGACGGCTGATGTTGGCTACCGGCGCGGCAAAACAACCAACCTCAAAGCCATTGTTGACGAGGCAGTCAAAGGTGTAGAGGGCGTGGAAAAAGTTGTCGTCCACAGACGGGTTGTTCCCGCCATTACTTTAGATCCGGCACGCGAAGTTGATTTTTACGAGATGGTGAATGCGCAATCCTCCATTTGCGCCGCCGAGGTGATGGACTCGGAAGACCCGATGTTTATGCTCTACACCTCCGGTTCGACGGGAGCCCCTAAAGGCTGCGTCTA
>DATGJV010000180.1:0-7597 GCA_035295005.1 Ktedonobacteraceae bacterium
CAATTCTTCCTGCGTTGGGTTTGAGCAGGCTCAGTATGAGCAAACCCACCAAAGGCACGCCATAGACAACCAATGGAATGACATCTGTACTCTTCATATTGTATGCTCCTTTACATTCAAACGCATCGACATCGACAGAGACAGGGAAAGCGCAACGCTTCACACCAGGCATTTGTCTCATCGGTGTCATCAAGTACACCACGACCTACATCTTTTGATTACCCGCACGCGCTAGCTCACGAGTACCTGTGATGGGAAGTCCGCCCATAAGAGCGCAATGAGCATGCCAACATCGACAAGTGCGCCCAACACAAAAAATGGATGGAAGAACAGCAGCAGCAAGCAGAGCGAAATCGCCGCTCCTGCCACTGGCAACATCGGCCACCATGCATGTGGTACGAGCACTCCCATCACCCCAAACCCTGCGGCTATCAGACAGATCATGGCCACCAGCCACAGGAGTCCCGCCAACCAGAAGGCAGGACCGTACTCTATGCCCAGCCTCGTCAACAGCCAGGATTGACCAAGGTTGGTCGGCCACCAACTCAGCCACGAAGGGTTAGCTACACCAACGCCTGGTCTGCCTCCAAAATCACCGAAGGACTGAGCTCCGACAATCAGCCCGTGAACGATGAGTAAGACTCCGATCACATAGCGCCACATGAGTTCCCTCCTCTTTTTGTCATCGCGAAAGCTCCCTTGATTCTCGGACAGCAGACAATATTGAGTAGCGGGATCACCAATCCCGCTGCGCACTGCTGCCAAAACTATCACTCTTGTTCCAGTTTCAAGATTACCTGCTTGGCGTCACACCTGAGTCACAAGGGAGGTTCTTTCTGTCACTAACAGATCACAGTGGGACGAGTTGTAAAAGGAGTTCACATAGATGAGTAGAGAGGAGCATCCAGAAACGTCCCGGAAAAGAGGAGCTTCTCAAAGGCATGCTGCATCGCATTGTTCCGAGAACTAAGGGCCCAATCTTTTCGGCCATCGCTGTAACCCTACTTCGTTGGAAGCGGCTGGTCCGACTTCGGGCGACGCCAGAAGTATGCCGCCGGCACTAAGAGGACGGACCAGAGTACTCCTGCCGACAGGATTGGCAGCAGCTGGGCAAAGTATGGTGTTCCGGAGAGGATCACGGCTGTGCCAATCAGGATACTCACCCACACGATCAGCGAACCGATGAGGTAGGCTCTTTTAAACGTTTTACTTTCGAATGGTGTTTTGCTTTCGAACATGATTTTCTACTTTCTCGCAGGACGTGCTATACACCTCTGCACTTCTAGTATGCCATCCCGCCATCACAACGACATCACGCGGCCTCGATAGAAAATCACAAAAACCTCACGCTTTAGATTCGGGAGATCAGAGAGTCGAGAGGCGATCTGTCGTCGAGTATATTCCTGAGAGCCATGCTCTATCTGGCTCCATGGTCGGCCTTCATTCAAAAGAGTGAAGAGAAAGAGCGTATGTGCTATGACGATCAATCTAGAGCAGGCTCGCTTGCGCCTTGAAGCGAAACCTCAAGGCGTTGGTCACGAAAGATTTCTGTTAGCATTTTGTGAGAGAAGAGCCTCGTTTTGTGAAAGACTTGAGAAACTCCTGTGCTATGCTCTCTAGCGAAAAGGAGGCGATTGCTTTGACAGAGCGAATCACACTTGCCGGGTACCAAAGAGCTGAGAGCGAGCTGCGAACAGAGATCGAAGCAGTTCCGCGCCCCCACCTGGGTGAAGTTCAGATTGGGAAGAACACGCTCCAGCTTTATACGGATGGGCGTGCACTCTATGCTGCGATGCTTGCCGCCACTGATGGAGCCCGGAAAAGCATTTACCTGGAGTGCTCTCTCTGGCAGGATGACGAGGTTGACAGAGCTTTCACAAGGCACCTGGAGCAAAAAGCCACACAGGGAGTCGCGGTCTATGTGATGTGCGGTGGCTCTGGCAACCGCCTTCGTGCGCGTGCTTCCAGGTCTTTCCATTCCGGGATGCATATCCTGGGTCATGGGTCTTTCCACTATCCCTGGCACATTCTGGACCCGCGGCGTTACGCACAGGACCACCGCAAACTCCTCGTGGTGGATGGCGTCATCGGCTTCATGGGCGGCTACAACCTGGGAAGCCGTTATATGACTGGCTGGTGATGGACATCGTTCCAGTTCTTCCCCTCTTCCTTCAGGCGTGACTGATATGCCCAAAGCTATGACCACGATACACCGTCATCCACAGGGAGGCAGCCAGCCCGAAGATCACCAGACCCAGTACCGTGAAGAGGACTTGTTGCACCACGGTGCTGGGAACGACGGCTTGCGCATAGCGGTCGATGATCGCGACCTTGACGATGGTGATCGTTCCTATCAGACCCTCTCCCTCTCCCACGGCATTCCCTTTATGATCATTCCTCAAAGGGATTGAGAGGCTCTACCTTGAAATAAGGCGAGCGATCAAGAAGGCTGCTGCGGCCGCTAGTCCACCAATAAGTGCTGTTTGAAGAGCACTCCTCAGAGGGCGTGCGCCAGTAAAACGCCCTTTGACATAGCCGAAGAGCAGTAATGCGAGCAAGGTTGCCATGACCGAAAAAAGGAGGGCGGTGGATACTGGCGCGAGGAAGAAGTACGGACTCAGAGGAATTAAGCCTCCAACGACATAAGACGCTGCAATGGTCAGGGCGCTGGTGAGCGCACGCTTGGGGTCTGGCTTCTCAAGCCCAAGCTCAAAGCGCATCATAAAATCAATCCAGGCATCCGGCCGCCTACTCAGTGCTTCCACAATGGGAGTGCTTTCTGCTTCGCTGAGACCGTACGAGGTGAACACATCCATCACTTCCGCTTTTTCGGCTCCGGTCTTCTCTTGAATTTCTTGTTGTTCGCGCAGACGCTCACTGGCATAATGCTCGGCATCGCTGCGAGCGGCCAGATAGCCGCCCAGTCCCATCGCTATCGAGCCCGCTGCAATCTCAGCCAGTCCTGCAGTGATGATAATCGTGGTCGAACTGACTGCACCTGAAAGGCCAGCCGCCAGAGCGAATGGGACCGTTAACCCATCTGACATGCCAATCACGATGTCTCGAACGGTCTCTCCTGCCGTGAAATGTCGCTCAATATGTGGTGTCTGTGGCACAGGTGTTCTCTTTTCTCAGTCTCAATGGCCCTTTCTCCATTTTCAACTGTACAAGATAGACGGTCTTGATGAAAGGATTTTGAATTCTATCTGAACAGATAGGTACTTGTCCTTTCCTCCTCAAGAGTATATCATCGCACATCATTGATTGGTGGTAATCGCCCCGGTGGTCATATTCACCTGGATCGGGACGCTCGTTAATGGAGTCGGGGCTGGCCCCTGGACAACTGCTCCACCTTTTGCGGGATCAAAAACGGCTCCATGACAGGGACATTGCAATGTCTGGCTACTTGGATCATAACTTACCGGGCATCCAGCGTGCGTGCAGGTGGCATCATAGCAAACGAATTGTCCGTTCGAGAGGCGCACCAATACACCTGGATCCCCATTGGAGGCGAGGGTAAAATTGACCGCGCTATTATTCTGCACCACATTGACCTGGGCGATGACCGTCGAGCCTGACGTGCCACCGGTGGTCGCCGTGCCAGTGGGTGTAGAGCCAGAAGGGGAAGATGATCCTGGAGCAGGGTTCTCGCTGTCTGTCGCACTGCCAGGCAAGAGGTGCAAACTGTTTCCCACCCAGGCAATAATAGCGATACCTGCGCCGCCTGTCAGCAGACCCCACAGGAAATTGCGCCTACTCTCCGCCTCGGCGCGTCTCATCTGCTCGTACCTGCTCACAGAACGCTTCTTGCCTCCAACTTGTTTTGCATGCGGTGTGATGGCAGCAGCCGGTAACTCCTCTGGATCGAGTGCAGCAGGTACTCCCAGCAGGAAAGTGATCACGGGGGCATAATGCATATGCTGTGCTTCGGAAAGAGCATGCCGGACGAGCCATGCGTCTACAGAAGGCATGCCGCTATTCACTGGCCCTGCAATGAGCAGTGTGAGCCAGCAAAAGATGAAAACGATATCCGAACCGTAGAAGTAGGGATAGACGTGCCAGGTGGCCGAGAGGAAAAACACCAGGTTTATCAGAATGCCGAAGAACGCCGCCGGGCGAAAGAGCAGTCCAAGCAGCGCACCCAGACCAATGGCGATTTCTCCATACGCGACCAGCGCCCCGAAAAACATCGCATGGGGGACGAGGCGAATAAGAAGGCTGTGCAGGGGTGAGCCGGTCGCAAAGGCAATCATTTGCTTTCCGATGTAGCCACGGGCCGCCGGATTAAAAAACTGTGGGTCGGTGAGCTTTTGCACGCCAGCATACATGAACGTGACGCCAAGAAAGAGGCGCATGGGCAAAAGCACCCATTTCGTCACAGCCATACGCTGTGGCTGAGATGGCTGCTCCGGTTGATTGGTGGAACCTTGTTGGTCGGCCGAATATGGTGAATGCGTCTGATATCCATAACTGGACTGGTTTGGCCGTTTAGGTGGCGTTGTTTTCATACTGTTTCCTTGCAAATCCTCTCGAGTTTGTCTGGAAAAGAGGCTGTTTCCTCTTTCATCCGTTTGATAGTAGGAACAGGGAGAAAGCATCCATGGTGGTATTCGCTGTTCTCATGCGGTAGGAAGAAATGAATGTCCTCCTCGCCAGAAAAATAGCGTATGTTTATGAGAAGAAGATGAAAAAACGAGGTGCGTTTTTTCATCTTCTTCTCATATTTCCGGGCTATGCTTGCTCATAGCTGAAAACTTCAGCTATGACATGTGAAGGACGGGACGTCTGTGGCTCATTTGCAATTCATGGTTGGCGCTGGTACGCACGCGGGTATTACCCGCAATCAAAGGCCGAACGAAGATAGTGTCTTTGCCCTCCAGGGAAGCCGTATGAACGGGAACGACATGCAGGCATTTGGCCTCTTTGCAGTGGCTGACGGTATGGGCGGTCATGCTCGCGGACAAGAGGCAAGCCGCCTTATTCTCCATGTCATGAGCAACAAATTTCTACCCGTGTTGTTAGGAGACGCCTTACCGGACAATGATACCTTGCGCGGTCTTTTGTTGGAAAGTGTGCAACGTGCTAATGAAGCAATGTACCAATTTAACCGGCAACATGCCATCAATATGGGAACAACCATCACCGCCGCTCTGGTTGTTGGCGCGACTGCTTATGTCGCAAATGTGGGTGATAGCCGGGCCTATCTCTGGCGGGAAAACAGGCTTACACAGGTGACAGATGATCATTCGGTCGTGGCACGCCTGGTCAGCGCCGGGACAATTACCGCAGAGGATGTCTATGCTCACCCTAAACGCAATCAACTCTACCGCAACATCGGAAGAGAACCAGAGGTTGAGATTGATGTATTCACCGTCGCGTTACAGGCACACGACAAATTGCTTCTGTGTTCCGATGGCGTATGGGAAATGGTGCATGAGGCGACTCTCCAGAACATCATATCTACTCCTACGATTGGACCACCTCAGATGGTTGATACGCTCATAGAAGCTGCGCTCAATGGAGGAGGCAGAGATAATGTAAGTGTTATTGTAGTGTTTGCTATCTAAAGGGTGTACAATGACAGTATGTGAGACAAGCCGTTCAGGTAGCATCTCCATGAAGGGACTATGTGCGATGCGTATTCTTGTGGTAGAAGACGACCCCCGGCTGGGTCCAAACCTCAAAAAGGGATTGGAAAAAAACCATTATGCCGTTGACCTGGTGACGGACGGCGAAGAAGCCGTGTTGATGGGCCTGAGTACTCCCTATGATATCATTGTGCTGGATGTCCTGTTGCCGACGCTCAACGGATCTGAGGTCTGCCGACAATTGCGCAACAAGAAACGCACCATGCCTATTTTGTTGTTGACGGCGCTCGGGGAGGTTGACCATCGTGTCACCGGATTGGATAGCGGTGCGGATGATTACCTGACCAAACCGTTTGCCTTTCGGGAACTGGATGCCCGGGTCCGTGCCTTACTGCGTCGGGAGAGCAAAACGAAGACAACGGAATTGCGTTTTATGGATATTACCTTGAATACTGCCACCCACGAGGTGATCCGTGGCGGTCGTGTCATTCAATTGAACAGTAAAGAATATGCCTTGCTGGAATTTTTGCTGCGCCACCCCCGACAGGTCCTCAGTCGCTCCATGATCGCGGAGCATGTCTGGGATAGTGATACCGAACACCTCTCCAACGTCATTGACGTCTATATCCGCTATTTGCGGCGTAAGCTCTGTGAAGAGCATGAAGCGGATGTGATCCAGACAATTCGCGGTTCGGGCTACCAACTCAAGGAACCATTGTGAACACAGGCACGAATAGGATAAAGAGAATGGCAAACCGTGTGCGACATCGGCACATACCGATACCGGGGATTCGCGTGCAATTGACACTCCTCTATACTGCCGTCTTTGCTGTGCTGCTGCTCCTTTTTGGTTTTATCCTCTACACCGCACTTCAAACATCACTTTCCACAGGCATAGACACAACATTACAGTTGCGAGCGCAACAGATTGCCGCAGGTATCTCAAGCGATGGGGATGCCATCAGCATCCAGGATGTGACTGGCGAGTTACCAGGATTGACAGGACAGAACTCTCCATCGAATACTAATGTGAGTAATGGTCCGTCACCTGTCAATCAGACAAAGAACACGAACACAGCCAGTCAGCAGAATATGCAATCAGATGTCAATATAGGTATTCTCATTCGTGTTCTTGATACTCAGGCCCATATTTCCTATGTCTCTCCTGCGTTTCACGCGCTTGTAGTACCGGCTGTGAGTATTACCGGGCCGTTGCATGGCATAGCCTGGCAGGGAACCGTCCTGGCACATAACGGGCAGACGGTACGCCTGTATAGCATGGCGTTGAAAGAGAAAGACGCGACCTTTGGTGTCCTGCAAGTTGGCGAGTCGCTGGCGCAACTTGACGCAACCCTCCACAGCATTGTGATTGCATTGCTGATTATTGATCCATTTGTATTGTTGCTCAGCGCCCTGGGGAGTTACTGGCTGGCAACGCGAGCGTTTCGACCGATTTTGCATCTGACTCGTACTGCACGAGAAATTAAAGCGGGAGATTTACACCGGCGCGTCCCGCTTCCACAGACGAGGGACGAAGTGTATGATCTCGCACAGACCCTCAATGAGATGATCGGGCGCCTGGATGTAGCATTTACACAGCAACGTCGTTTTGTCGCGGATGCCTCACATGAACTGCGCACACCTGTCACCGTTATCCGCAGTATGACCGACATTGCCCTGGAAAACGAACTCTCCGTCGAGGAGTATCTTGAAACACTCCGTGATGTGAACGCCGAGACAGAGCGGCTCGGACAGTTAATCAGCGATTTGCTCGTGCTGGCACGAGCCGATGAAGGGCAGCTTCCGCTTGACCATGAACCGGTGCGCCTGGATTTGCTCGCGGTCGATGTTGCGGCGACGATGGAACGGCTGGCAGTCGAGCGCGGTTTGACAGTGCAGGTGCAAACAACAGAGCCTGTCACCGTTATCGGCGATACAGCGCGGCTGATTCAAATGATGATGGGGCTGATGGATAATGCGCTAGCCTACACGAATGCGCCTGGGACCAT
>DATGJV010000181.1:0-5393 GCA_035295005.1 Ktedonobacteraceae bacterium
GGACGCTCACACCATACCACCGTTGCCATTACAAACGGCTCCCCCGTCTGTGTCAATTGATACGCAAGGTCAAGTAGAGAGTGCGACATACTATCCTCCTGAAAAAAGGGTAAGGCGTGGAGTCAGGATTGATGGAGAGCAACCCGGTCGGGTTACTCTCCATCAATCCTGACTCCACGCGATATCCCAACTAGTCCGTAGCCAATCCTTTTTCCTTGAGGATATTCCACACTTTCCACGGCGTGATGGGAATATCTATATGGCGCACACCCACGTGAGCCAGCGCGTCCACGACTGCGTTCACGATAGCCTGTGGCGCGCCAACCGTTGGCGACTCACCAACGCCCTTCGCCCCAATTGGATGATGCGGCGATGGGGTAACCGTGCGATCAGTCTCCCAATGCGGCGTCTCCATCGAGGTTGGTATCAGGTAGTCCTGGAAATTGCCGCCATGAACATTGCCATCTTCGTCGTAGTATATCTCTTCGTAGAGAGCTGGCGCGAGACCCTGCGTCAGACCACCATGAATCTGGCCCTCAACAACCATTGGATTGATGATGGTACCGCAATCATCCACCGCCATAAAGCGCCGGATGTGTACCTGACCCGTTCCACGGTCAATATCCACGACACAGATGTAGCTCCCGAAGGGATACGTGAGATTGGGCGGATCATAGTAGTTTACCGCTTCAAGCCCAGGCTCCAGATATGGAGGGCAGTTCGTATATGCCGCGAATGCCAGTTCCTGAATGGTTTTCCCTTTTCCCGGCGCACCCTTCACAAAGAACCGTCCAGGCTCCCACTCAAGGTCAGCTTCGTCCACTTCCAGCAGGTAGGCTGCTATCTTTTTCGCTTTGTCACGCACTTTGCGTGCCGCGAGTGCTGTTGCTGCACCGGCAACCGGGGTACTGCGGCTGGCATACGTGCCAAGTCCGTAAGGGGCTGTATCGGTATCACCATGCTCGACATCTATGTCATCAGGTGACATACCAAGTTCGGCGGCGATAATCTGCGCAAAGGTCGTTTCATGTCCTTGCCCTTGCGTCTGCACGCCGATACGGGCCAGCGCCTTGCCAGTAGGGTGAACACGTATCTCGCAACTATCAAACATCTGGATACCGGCAATATCAAAGTGTTTGCCAGGGCCAGCGCCGACAATCTCGGTGAAGCTGGAGATGCCAATACCCATCAGCTCGCCCCGCGCACGCTTCTCAGCCTGTTCGCGGCGTAACCCTTCGTAGTCTACATTCTTCATCGCCAGTCGCAAGGCACCCTCATAGTTACCGCTATCGAATGTCCAATCGAGAGCGGAACGGTAGGGGAAAGCTTCCGGTTGAATGAAGTTTTGCAAACGCAGGTCTGCCGGGTCTTTGCCCAGATCATGAGCAAGTGTATCCATTATGCGTTCGATCAGGTACGATGCCTCGGTGACGCGGAACGAACAACGATAGGCAATGCCACCGGGAGGCTTGTTGGTATGCACCGCATCTACATCCACGAAGGCATGCTTGAAATCATACGAACCGGTACAGATGTGGAATAGCCCTGCCGGGAACTTCGTCGGTTGTGCGGCAGCATCAAACGCTCCGTGGTCAGCCAGCGTATGCACTTTCAGTGCATTCACCTTACCATTCTTATCAGCCGCCAATTCGGCGTGGATATGATAATCACGCCCAAAGCCAGTGCTGGAGAGATTTTCTGAGCGGTCTTCAATCCATTTTACCGGCTTGCCAGTGGTGATAGAAGCGACAACGGCGCAAACATATCCAGGATAAATGGGTACTTTGTTGCCGAAACCGCCGCCAATATCGGGCGAGATGATGCGAATACGATGCTCTGGCAGACCGGCGACAATGGCAAACAGGGTACGATGTGCATGCGGAGCTTGCGATGTAAGCCAGACGGTCAGTTTGCCGGTTGACTTATGAAAATCGGCGACGCAGCCACAGGTTTCAATCGGTGCGGGCATAATGCGCGGAATGTACATATCTTGCTTGATAACGATACCGTTTGCCTCGGCCTCGGCAAATGCTGCATCGGTACCTGCACGGTCGCCCGTCTCCCAGTGATAAATCTGGTTCGTTGGCTGCCGATCTTTCTTATCTGGCCGTAACAGTGGTGCGTCGGGGTCAAGCGCCTTTTTGGCGTCAACCAGTACAGGCAACGGCTCGTAATCAACATCAACTGCCTCGACGCCATCGGCGGCAGCCTCGCGACTGGTGCCAACCACAAAGGCGACTTCCTGCATCTGGAAATGCACACGTTCAAGAGCCAGAACCGCCTGCGTATCGGCTGAGAGCGTCGGCATCCAGGCAAGTCCTGCCGCGTCCAGGTCTTTGCCGGTAATCACCGCGAGAACGCCCGGTACTTGTAGAGCCTTGCTGGTATCAATATTCTTGATCAGCGCATGAGCATAAGGGCTGCGTACAATGTCTCCGTACAACATCCCCGGCAAGTTTACGTCGTCAACGTAATTGCCTTCTCCTCTAATGAAACGGGCATCTTCCTTGCGCTTATACGGTTCACCAAGCCCGTGTTTGAACACTTCAGTTGCCATCATTCACCCCCTTCACCAGCATTGACCGGCACCTGCTCGGCTGCTTGCATTTTCTCAGCAGCATATCGAACTGCTTTGACGATGTTTACGTAGCCTGTACAACGGCACAGGTTGCCGGAAATACCCACGCGAATTTCATGCTCAGTCGGATTGGGATTATTTTGCAATAAGGCCAGGCTGGTCATCATCATGCCAGGCGTGCAGTAGCCACACTGCAACGCATGCTCCTCGTGGAAGCCTTCTTGCAGCGGGTGTAATTTGCCGTTCTGCTCAAGCCCTTCGACGGTCATGATCTCGCGACCATTCGCCTGGACAGCAAACATGGTACAGGATTTGGTCGCCTTGCCATCCACAAGAATGGTACAGGCACCACACGAGGTGGTATCGCAACCAATATGGGTTCCGGTCAAGTGCAACCCGTCGCGTATCCAGTGAACGAGCAGTGTGCGTGAATCAATATCACCTTCGTAGTCGGTGCCATTAATCGTGACACGGATATGATGGATACTCATTTATTCTCCTCCTGTAGCACGAGCAAGTGATTTACGTAACGCACGAACCGTCAATGTGTGAACCATCGCACGCTTATATTCCGCGGGACCGCGTGAATCACTGTTCGGCTGTGAAGCAGCGGCGGCAAGGTCCGCCGCCTGTTGAATACTCGCTTCATCCAATGGCTTACCATGCAGCGATTGTTCGGCATCGCGTGCCTTGATTGGTACCGGCCCAACATTCGTCAACCCGATACCAGCATAAGACACATTGCCCTGTTCATCCAATGTGATATACGTAGCTACTCCGGCAATTGCGTAGTCACCGACTTTGCGCTCAAGCTTGCAATATGCGCCGCCGCTTCGTTCTGTTGGTGCGGGTATGCGAATCTCCGTCAGGATTTCATTAGGACGTAGCGAGGTCTCAAACGTCGTGTCGGTGAAAAACTCCTCGATGGGTATCATACGTTGACCATCCGGCCCCGTAGCGATAACTTTCGCACGCAACGCAAGCATGGTTGCGGGATGATCGTTCGCGGGATCGGCATGAGCAATGTTGCCGCCGACCGTCGCCCAGTTTCGCACTACCGGGTCAGCTACCATCGAAGAGGTATCGAGGAGAATGGGGTAACGGGTGCGGATAAGAGACGAATTATCGAGTTCCGCTTCTCGTGTCAGCGCACCGATGTGCAGCGTACCATCCGTCTCCTGGATATACTCCAGATCGCCAATGCGATTAATATCAATCAAAACCGAAGGGGACGCGAGACGGAACCGCAAGAGGGGAATCAGGCTTTGACCGCCTGCCAGAATTTTGGCGTCATCGCCATGTTGTTCCAATAAGGCGACAGCTTCTGGAATGCTGTTCGCCACAAGATAATCGAAGGAACCTGGAATCATATATGTACCTCCAACAAACAGCCATACATACGCATTTCCTGCGCTTCAATGGAAATAATCGCCAGACCGATAGGGAGGAAAGCGCATCAGGGGGTGCAGTACCCTGACCTTTTTTCAGTGTAGCACGTAAAGTCTATTGATGATACCTCCTTTTGGGGGGAATTATGGACATACCATTGGAGGGTAATCGCTATCCTTTTGCAGTTTTTTCACGCATGAGCAGTATACAAAATACAGCGATTATAAGGATTCTCTAACATCACAACTCACAGAGCGTGTTTGTTGCACTACATTCCCTGTACTATTTTGCGCGTATCTCTGTCTTCTCTGCACTCGTGTGCCGCCACACACGTACCCGAAGCTTATCAACAAGTACTCAGGCTTCTTGACGGGCTTTCACGTTTTTCTGTACACTTCGTTCAACATATTTAGCACTTCTAATACCAGGACAAGGAAAAGTATGATGCCGAAACAATATAAAGTGAATGCCTCCCTCACCCTTCTGTTAGCTGTGTTGTTTTACCTGTTCTGGCAGATATGTAAACAACAGTCTGCCCTGGCACATGTCGCCACCTTTACTGAAGACCCATATGACGCGGTGGGATCGTTTGGCACACAGCTTGCTCTATTTACGGCTTTGCTCTCAGTAGTTCGTGCCTTTCGCCCGTATCAATCGGGGATGATAGGCAGTCGGCAGGTACTCTACGTGCGAGGCGCATATCTCACGTGTTTATCGGTAGCTGTGACGCTGGGCGCTGACGTAGTTGCTATGCTCAGGTATCCATCTGTATGGATTGGCTTACCAGCAGGTTTCATACTTGCCACACTGGTGGGAGGAATGGCCTTGCTCACAGCTCTTGTGGGATGGCATATTCATCACATAGCACACGAAAGCATAGGATCAACCGCGCACAACGGCTGGGTCAGAGCCATCGTTATTTCGTTATTGGGAGCAATCATCTGCGCCTTGTATCCACAAAATTGGCACGAAAGCATTCCAGTAGGAGGACTCTGGACGGGGTTTATACTCTTCACGGCTATTTTGGGCATGGTAATCTTTTTTGCCTCAGTTTGGGCCTGGGAAACAACCATCTCTCCGTCACGTGAAACGCCTGATGAAGATTTCATAGATGATCTTGCCGTGCTGTATCGTTGGTTCAAAGCACACACAGGCTATTTAGGCGTATTACTGATCCCTTTTGAGAAGGTACTCGGTTCGTCGTTGCTTCGTCCGGTTGTGAACTGGTTGAATCCACGGAAGGACCGATGGTATGGTATCGCGTTGATTGGGATACTCATCGGATTAGTATTTGCTCTCGGCGAAGGACATCTGCATCCACCAACTGGTATACTTATAGTTTTCGCCAGCATAGAGTGTCTGGGTGTGTTGCTGGGTTATGCCTTCTTTGTACTGCCTTTAGGGCTTGCTCGACCCGATTTCGATG
>DATGJV010000182.1:0-10109 GCA_035295005.1 Ktedonobacteraceae bacterium
ACGCCCCGGGCGCAACGCTTCTGGTTGATGAGTACGACTATCATGCAACAGGCGCTGGGACAACTTGGTTCGCGTGATGCAGGAATAGCGATTACGGTGGTGCAATGTGTGCCGCCATTGCAGACAGAGAAAGTGCGTAGCCTGCGGTTGCGCATCGGACGTGCTACCTCTCCCTGGCAGACAAATCTGGAGCAAAACCCTATTTTTCTTGGCGCTGAATCTACGGCTGGCTATGTTGTGATGCATCAACGTCCTCTTGTCATTGAGAGCCGCGAGGAGCGTAGCAATATTTATCCTGCTCATTGGATAGAGTGGGAAGAAAGCGCAGCCGCCTATCCAATTACTCACGCTGGTATGATTGCGGGTAGCCTGCTGGTGTCCAGCACCAAACCTCATTATTTTGTTCCTTTTCGTCGTACTTTAATCCAGAACTACGCCAGATTGATGACATTAGCCTTTGAGCCAGGAGACTTTTACCCCCAGGAGCAGATAGAACTGCGTTTGATGCCCCATTATAGTTTGCAAGAGAAATATCTTCTCCAGTTTCGACAGCGCGTTTCAGAAGTCATGGTGCAAGCGGCCAGAAATCACCAGCCGATTGACCTGTTTCAGGCACAGGATCGCGTATGGCGACAGCTGGAGGAAGAGCTACTACAACTCCCTCCGTATATGGATGAATAGATAGGGCTATATCCAGTACCTGGTGGTAGGTTTCAAACAAAAGTGGTGATGTTTGCGCATGCAATTAACGTAGTAATGAGGATCAGGCTACATTCCCTTTCGTGAAAAAGCTTCACGTAGCACGTTGGCCGCATCTATTTGCGCCTGTATTGCCTGATCAATTCCATCATCCTTGCCGAACAGACCGTGAATCAATCCATTGTATCGCTTGAGAATTACCGGTACACCTGCTTCTTGTAGCCGTTGGGCAAACGCTTCACCTTCGTCGCGGAGCAAATCGAATTCAGCAGTAATAACCATCGCGGATGGTAAGTTTGACAGGTCAGATGCTTTGAGCGGCGACACATGCGGGTCTTGTGCCTCATCCGGGCTTGAAAGGTAATGCCCAAAATACCAGATCATATCCTCGCGCGAGAGCAAGTAACCCTCTTGATTTTCAATATAGGAAGGCGTGCCGGGTGTATGATAGTCAGTTACCGGATAGATAAGTAGTTGAAATGAGATAGAAGGGCCACCTTCGTCGCGAGCTATCAGGTTTACAACAGCAGTAAGGTTGCCGCCAGCGCTATCACCACCGACAGCAAGCCGTGTTGCGTCGCCGCCAATAGCAGCAGCATTTTGAGCAACCCAGCAGGTTGCTGCATAACAATCTTCAACTGCCGCGGGATACTTATGTTCGGGAGCGAGACGGTAGTCAACCGAGACCACAATGCACCCGACAAGATTTGCTAACCCCCGGCAAATAGAATCATGCGTGTCAAGGTTACAAAGTACCCACCCACCACCATGAAAATACACCAGTATGGGAAGAGGTACTTCCCCTTCGGGCGTGTAGATACGCACAGGGATAACTCCGCCCGGTCCTGGTATTTCGTGGTTCTCAACGCTCTTGATAGGCTCTTTTTCACCCTTCAGGGCAGCGACAGAGAGCAGAACTTGCTGGCGTGCATCTTCAACCGAGAGTGTATACATCTCTGGCGTATTTGCCTCTGCCTGTATCAATAACGCAACTTGTGGGTCTAACGGCATGATTTGCCTCCTCTGGAGTGTTCTGGCGCTGGATGTGGATATCCAGGAACCATCGGGATTTTATACTTTTCTGCTCATGAAAACTTTGCAATATCTGGTGCCGCCTCCTGGATACCAGATATTGCAAAGTTTTCATGAGCAGAAAAGCGGTAAAGCTTATGATGAAATTATACCCTAAACTTTTTCTCTTTGCCTGTTAACAAATGCGGGGCAACGGGTCTCCGACCAGCATATCCAGCACGCGCATACCCCCAATGTCGGTGCGCAAAAAGACCAGACCAGCTGGTTCGGCCTGTACAGTGCCGATGATGGCAGCCTCACGTCCAAGTGGATGATTTCGCAGCGCCGCCAGGGCAACATCTGCTTTTTGCGGCGAGACAATAGCGAGGAGCTTCCCCTCGTTGGCGATGGTGAGGGGGTCAAGCCCTAGTATCTCGCAAGCGCCGCGCACTTCGGGATTCACAGGAATAGCGTGTTCATCAAGCGCGATGGATACCTCTGAGCCTATCGCCATTTCGTTGAGCGTCGTGGCTACACCTCCTCGTGTTGGGTCTTTCAGACAATGCACACCATCACCCGCTGCATCAAGGAGAGCAGCTACTAACGTATGAAGCGGGGCGGTATCGCTCTGAATATCGGTTTCAATATCGAGGGCTTCGCGTGCGAACATAATGGCGATACCATGATCGCCGACCGGGCCGCTCAAGAGTACCTTATCGCCGGGCTGTAACTGCGTCTGACCCAGCAATGAATGAGTACGCACGATGCCAACTCCGGCGGTATTGATGAACACCCCATCAGCCTTGCCACGCTCGACTACTTTGGTATCGCCAGTGACGATAGCGACCCCTGCATCAGTTGCTGCCGCCGCCATTGAGGCCACTATACGCCGCAGGTCTGCAATGGGAAAACCCTCTTCAAGAATGAAGCCTGCTGAGAGATACAATGGTTCTGCTCCCGCCATCGCCAGGTCATTGATAGTGCCATGTACCGCGAGTTTACCAATATCACCGCCGGGGAAGAACAATGGACTGACAACATACGTGTCAGTTGTGAAGGCGAGGCGCTGACCTGTTCCGGGAATACTGAAGGTTGCCGCGTCGTCCATCGAATCGAGAAGCGGATTTGAGAAGGCCGGCGCAAAGACGCCCTCGATCAGATTATGGGTGGATTTGCCGCCGCTGCCATGACTGAGGGTAATTTTCTCGTCGCGCAAGTAGAATTTGTGCCGACGAGCCTGGCGCGTGCGCTCAATTTTTTTCAGCACATCGTCAATGCGTCCTGTATTATCGCGATTATCTGGCCGAATTGTGTCCATGAATACCTCCCGACGCTTGTTTATTGCAGCATTCATTGTAAGATATTGAGACGACTGCGCTCAGACGCCATTGAGAAAC
This sequence comes from Ktedonobacteraceae bacterium, assembly GCA_035295005.1. GTDB lineage: Bacteria > Chloroflexota > Ktedonobacteria > Ktedonobacterales > Ktedonobacteraceae > DATGJV01. Next base: position 3,108 of record DATGJV010000182.1, read on the forward strand.
GCCCATAGCTGAAGTACGCGGCGCACGCACCTTCCGGCGAAACCATACAGGTACCGATAGGGGTTTCAGGTGTACAGGCGGTTCCGAAAACCTTACACTCCCACGGTTTGATCACGCCCTTCAGAACCTCGCCGCACTGGCACGCTTTGGGGTCCGCCACGCGCAATCCTGGTACCTCGTAGCGTAACTCGGCATCCCAATCGGCAAACTCTGAGCGCAACTTCAATGCGCTATGCGTAATAAAGCCAAGCCCACGCCACTCGAAGAAGGGGCGCAATTCCATCGTTTGAGCCATCGCTTGCAGCGCTTTCACATTGCCTTCCGGGCGCACTACACGCGAATATTGGTTTTCAACTTCCGCTCGCCCCTCGCTCAGCTGTTGAACTAGCATATAGACGGATTGGATAATATCGAGCGGCTCGAAACCGGCGATAACCACTGGCTTGTGATGGTCACGTGCGACAAAGTTATATGGTCGCATGCCTATGACCATGCTGACATGACCTGCTCCAATAAAGCCATCCAGCCGCAAGTCGGGTGAATCGAGAATGGCCTTCATCGCCGGGATGATGGTTACATGATTGCAGAAGACCGAGAAATTTTTGATACCCTCGGCTTTTGCGCGTAAGAGCGTGACCGCCGTAGAGGGGGCCGTCGTCTCAAAGCCGATAGCAAAGAAAACCACCTGCTTGTCGGGATACTGATGGGCCAGTTTGTAGGCATCAAGCGGTGAGTAGACGAAACGGACATCGGCCCCGTCGGCCTTCGCGTCAAGCAGGCTGCCTTTGGAACCAGGGACGCGCATCATATCGCCGAACGTGGTGAAAATCACGTCTTCCGTACGAGCGATAGCAATAGCATCGTCAATGCGGCCCATTGGTAGGACACAGACGGGACAGCCCGGTCCATGAATCAGGTCAATGTTGCGCGGCAAAACATCCTCAATGCCATGTTTATAAATCGTGTGGGTATGGCCTCCACAAACCTCCATGAACTTGAGGGGCTGGTTGCCACTTATTCGCGCAATCTCGGCGGCAATACGCTTCGCCAGTTCGGGGTCGCGATACTCATCAACATATTTCATACTCATCTCTGATCCGCCTTTCTGTATTGATACACTTTCAAGGGAGCAACGAGTGAATAACCTCCAGGAGCGCATGATAAACGGTTGCCTGGGCCTCCTGAATACGTGGGATATGATCACTTGGTGCGTTAATGCAGACATCAACAGAAGGTGAATGTAGCATCTTCCCACCGTCGTAACCAGCCAGCCCTATCGTTAATAATCCTTGTTTCCGAGCCTGTGCAAGAGCAGATAGAACATTAGTCGAATTGCCACTGGTTGAGACACCGAAAGCGATATCACCCGCACGCCCAAGTGCAATGATCTGCCGGGAAAAAATATTGTCGAAACCTACATCATTTCCCACGGCTGTGACCACCGCGATATCGTTGGTCAACGCGATTGCGGGGAACGGCGACCATGACGCAAAGGGCGGATTGAGCAGTTCGGTGACAAAATCCTGTGCATCGGTGGTACTTCCGCCATTACCGAAGGCAAAAAGCGTCGCCCCGCTAGCGAACGCACGAGCTATAGCGCGACCCGCAGTGACAATTTGTTCGCTGGCACCTTCAAGCGTTGCACGCCGCAATGCTATGACCTCGCGGCATTTCTCGATTGTCGAGTAACGTACCTGCGATAGCACATCTTCTATGCTGGATTGCCCGCCTTCAAAAAGAAACGGATAAAACAGCCGGTCGTACTCAGAACCTTCCGTGTCATGCATCATGTCTCTTCCCTATTCCAGTTGAGCTATTGCTACGCCACCATGTACAAGCACAACATCACCTGGGGCGATGTCGTCAACCAGTGTGATATCAATCTCTTCCTCGACCTCACTATCCCCTATCGTCACAAGAGCTAATCCGTTTTCGCCATCAACTCTCAGCACATTCGCGGGTAAAGCTTCATCAGCGCACGTTATACAGTGGCCTTCGGCGTCACGTTCACAGTAACTCATTTTAATAACCCTTCATGCTCAAAATAGACATGCACCAGTTCCCATAACACATGATAGAGCGTCTCATGGGTCTCCTGTATGACCAGTGGATCAGAGGCCGGGACAACGAAGCAATAATTCAACTCGTGCTGCTGCAAGAGACCTCCATCACCGCCAGCCAATCCCAGCGTGAGTAAACCCATCCTGTGAGCAAGTGTTAGCGCAGCCGCAACGTTGGCGCTATTGCCATCCTGCGAAAACCCCAGGGCAATATCCTGCGGACGGGCGAGTACTTGAATTTGACGTGCAAAAGGCATATCTTCGCTGGCTCCAGACATCAAACCGCTCAACGTTGCGCTGTCGTTGGTCAGGGCCAGTGCTGGTAATGCGCGTTTACCCACAATCACCGGGTGTACAAATTCGACTGCGACATGCTGGGCATCGGTAGCCCATGCTCCATTGCCAAATGCGAGCAACCGCCCGCCCTGATGGAAACGACGCGCCATTGCCCAGCATGCCTCGGCAATGCGTCCGGCCTCCGCCGCGAAAAATACCTCCGGGATGGTCATACTTTTTTCAAAGCGAGCTGCGACCAGAGCCAACAACTCCGCGTTCGATTTTTCCTGCCATTCCTTCTCAGCCATTGTCCTCACTCAATCTGGCTCGAATGGAGCATTTTGAGTTCATCGGTAAAAACATCGCCCATTGTATGCAGCGCCTTCATTGTCTCGTGCGCTTCGCCCTCATCAATCTTGCTCATGGCAAAACCTACATGAATCAACACCCAGTCGCCTGGTGCAATGCCTTCTGGACGCACCAGCGCAACGCTCACGTTACGTTTCACGCCGGATACAACGACTTTCGCGATGGAATTCTGGTCATCTACAATCTCTAAAATCTGCCCTGGAATACCTAAACACATGACCAACCTGCCTTTCTAAGAACAGCCACACGGATTATGGACGCGCTAAAGCCATCCCTACATTTTCTGTCGCACGCAATTGTGCAGCAGCTATCACGATTTGACCAAGACATAGACCGCCATCGTTGGGTGGCACACGACGATTTATGTACACCTGAAAATTTCTGTCTTCCAGCAGGGCCAGCAATTGTTCAAGTAACAGGCGATTCTGAAACACGCCGCCACTGAGCGCAACTACATTTATTCCCGTTTGCTTACGTATCTCATCACATGCATCTGCCAGTAATACGGCAACTGTGCGATGGAAACGACTGGCAATGATGGGAACAGGCATTCCCTGCTGAATATCATGTACAATTGCACGAACCATTGGGGATACATCTAATACTGCCGGTATTTTATCTCCTTGCCTCTCAATTGAGAAGGGATAACTCTCAAGTTGCGAAGATTGGGTGGCCTGTATTTCGAGTTCTATAGCGGCCTGACCCTCATAGAGCTGGGTAGCAGACCCGGAGGGCAAACCGAGTAACGCGGCAACTGCATCAAATAAGCGTCCCAGACTAGAGGTAGGCGGACTATTAATGCCACGAGCAATCATCTGGGCTAACAGGTGCCACTTTGTCCGGTCAAGCTGATGCACAAAAGGAATGTCTACATCCAGAAAAGCATCCCCATACGCCTGAGAAAGGTATGTAGCCGCCATACGCCACGGCTGGCGGACTGCTTGCTCGCCGCCAGGAAGAGGAATAGAGCGCAAATGCGCCAGCCGTTCAAAGCCCCGCAGGTCGGCTACCATAATTTCACAGCCCCAGATGGCTCCATCTGTTCCGTAGCCCGTGCCATCTGCCGCGACACCAATCACTGGTTCCATCAGCCCATGTTCAGCCAGCACACTGGCAATATGGGCGTGATGGTGTTGAACACCGATTTTTCGCGGTATGTCTCTATCCAGTGCGTATTTGGTCGCGAGGTATTCTGGATGCAGGTCATAGACAACCGCCTCTGGATAGACATCGAAAAGGCGCTGAAAATGCTCGATACCTTCGCGAAATGAGGTCAGCGTTTCCAGATTCTCCATATCCCCAATATGGTGGCTGACAAAAGCATGCCGTCCCTTGCCCAGGCAAAACGTGTTCTTGAGATGCCCACCACAGGCCAGTAGTGGCACAGGGAGATCGAATGCAAGTGGCACTGGCTCTGGCGCATACCCACGTGAGCGACGCAAGAACTGTTCTTCATTGGCAACAATGCGCATTACAGAATCGTCGCAACGCATATGAATTTCACGATTATGCGAGAGCATGCCATCCGCGACACTACTCAATTGTTGATGTGCATCATCGTCGCGATACGCAATTGGCTCATCGCTCAGATTACCGCTCGTCATGACCAGCAGTACCGGTCGGCCAGATTCACAGGCTTCCGCGAAAGCTTGTAACAGCAACGTATGCAAGGGAGTGTAGGGTAACATAACTCCCAATGTATCGTAAGCTGGTGCTACAGCAGGAGCCACCGGGCTAATCAGATTATCTTCACGTTGTCTCAGCAGCACTATTGGACGCCTGCGCGACTGAAGCAGTGCCGCTTCATCCTCGCTTACCATGCAGAGTTGCCGTACCGTTTCTATATCAGGGGCCATAAGCGCAAAGGGTTTGGCGTCACGATGTTTGCGTTGTCGTAGTCGCTGCACTGCTTCACCATTCAATGCATCACAAGCAAGGTGGTAGCCGCCCAACCCTTTAATGGCGAGGATAGCTCCACCGACAAGGTGTTGGGCCGCTATAGAAATTGGATCAGAGTATTCCTGCAAAGAATCTTCATCCAGAGCATTTCCCATATCATCTGACCAGAAGGATATCTGCACTTGCGGACCACATACGGGACAGGCATTTGGTTGCGCGTGGAAACGCCTGTTGAGCGGATCATCGTATTCTCGCTGGCAAGCTGAACAGAGTGGGAAAACCCGCATAGTGGTTTTCTTACGATCATAAGGAACGTCCTGCACGATAGTGAAGCGTGGGCCGCAGTTGGTGCAATTGATGAAAGGATAGTAGTGGCGCCGATTTGCCGGATCGAGTAATTCATAGAGACAGTCATCACAGGTAGCGACATCGGGCGAGATAAGCGCATGACGTTCGGCACCACTGGAGCTATCGGCAATTACAAAATTTGCTTCATGCAGAGGTGGTAGCGACTCGGTCACAAGCGTATCAATACGTGCCAGAGGTGGCAATTCTATGTGTAATGCTTGTTGGAAGCCATCAAGTGCCTCAGAAGAACCCTCCACCTCAATGGTCACACCCTGGCTATCATTGCATACAAAACCAACCAGGCCACGACTCAGCGCCTGCCCATAGACAAAGGGACGGAAGCCAACGCCCTGTACAATGCCCTGGATACATATTCTCTGTCGCTGAATTGTCGAATCTGTGACCGGAGCCATTAGTAACGCCTCTCGTCTCCAGTAGTGGACGCAGTATCTTGCGTCCCTTCATGATAGGCAAAAGCCTTGAGCCAGGCACACCATGCATCCAATCCCTCGCCAGTACGACAACTTAGCTCAAAGATGCGCAGGTGGGGATTGATAGCCAGAGCCTGTCGTTTGACCTTTTCCAGACTATACTCTACATATGGCAACAGGTCGAGTTTGTTGATAATCATGACCTGGGAAACAGCGAACATTTGCGGGTATTTCGCGGGCTTATCGTCGCCTTCGGTCGTACTCACCACAACTACCCGCAGTTCTTCTCCCAGGTTCCACGCGGCGGGGCATACCAGATTGCCGATGTTTTCGATGATGAGCAGGTTGGCACGGGCCAGGTCAATTTCCGCCAGCGCATCACGAATCATGTGCGCCTCTAAATGGCACGCGCCACGGGTGTTGATCTGTACAGTTTCCGCACCTGCTGCCTCTATACGCTCTGCATCGGCAGAGGTTTCGACATCACCTTCGATGACGGCAATAACAAGTTCACCCCGCAGCCGTTCAATTGTATGTTCCAGCAAAGTGGTCTTCCCGGCACCGGGCGAACTCATGATATTGAGCGCGTAAATACCGTGTGCTGCCAGCGACTGTTGGATTTCTCCTGCGATGGTTTCGTTGCTCGCCAGGATGTGTTGTGCAATAGTGACTTTAGGCACGATTTCTGCTCCTACACAACTTCGATTTCCATTTCAAGCACCTGAAATTCGGTACCGGAGATAATCTCCTGACTCCATTCCTGACAGGTAGGACACTGCGCAATAAAATTTGCGACGGCAAATTCTTCATCGCAGTACTGGCACCTTGCTCGATGCGGCACACTATCAATGATCAGTTGCGCCCCCGCTAACGGTGGGATAGTACTCGCTACCATCTCGAAGCAAAAGGACAATGAGTCGTTGACGATGCCGTTGGCCTCGCCAATGCGCAACCGAACGTGCTTCACCCGCGCAGCGTTGCATTCGGCGGCGCGGGTTTCCACAACATCAACGATACTTTGAGCAATTGATAGTTCGTGCATAACGAACTCCATCCTACGAACATACGATGCACTACATTGAAGATATCTTCAGATATCGCTGGATATCAGGAAGAGCCTGAAGTATAGCATAACCAGCCAGTGCTAGCAGTACGACTGCAATCAGCTTACCCATTGTTTGTTCCTTTCTCTAAAAGACAGCATGTTTGTCAGATGACCCCAATAGCCTCATTGTTCCTCTATTGTGTGCTGAGGTTGCAACAAATCCGCGACCAGCGAGTCAATCATATGTATGGCCGGTTCTATAGCGGCCTGGACAGGTTCGCTAAGCCCCATAGACATTTCCATGAAGGCATCAGCGCCATCAAAAACGCTCGGTTCGCAACCAACAAGGAGCGTTCGTATCGGTTGAGCGCCCAACGTTCTGGCGTAGGCAAGGACCTTTACCGGGTCCATGCTATGCGTATCGAGAGCGACACTACCAGCTCGCGCACCTTGCTCAGCACTGAGATATGCCATATCTGGTTCAATCAAATAGAGCGTTCCCGGTTGACCGCCTCGTGGAACCGCGTCAACCAGTACCAGCGTATCATAATCTTCGAGTAATGTGTACGCCAGG
>DATGJV010000183.1:0-4966 GCA_035295005.1 Ktedonobacteraceae bacterium
AAGAAACAACGTCGCACGAGTTCACGCATACCATCATGATCCATCTTGTCTATCAGGTGCTCGAAATCCGCCTCAAGTTGTACTATTGGACAGCGTGTGCTTACGATAAAGAGGTCAATTGGTATTGTCTCATCAGTCTCGACTCGCGATAATTTCATCTGAAGCGCATTGCGATACATCTCTACGAAGCCTTCTATCAGTACAACCTTGCCCTCCTGTGGCATATGTATTTCTGCCCGTGCTAAATCAAAGTGGCGAGCAGTAATTTCATTGCCACGTTGGTCGCGTAATTTCATTTCAAGGTACATTCGCCCCGTTGTTGCCTTCCGCATACTTACCTCTGCCGCAAATAACCATCCGTACACGGTACTATTCACCTGCAAATCGGCGATAATCAGTAGCTCAGGCGAAGCTTTGTGTGTCTTTGTTGGTAATGAATGAAGCATATTTTTGTATCCCCCTTTGAAAAAAACAGTAAAAACAGGTGTCTACTCTATAGATACCATTCAGCGCGGAAAAAGCGGAAACATTTTTGAGGCAACTTTGCCGATTTCTTTGCGAACGGTAAAAATTCGCTGAATTTCAGGTACTCAGATACCACCCGTTGACGTTTTCCCCGTTGATGCCTATACTGAGGTGGCACCACATAGGAGCGCCAATTGGAGGTAGTAAACATTCGGTGGAACGAGAGCAGGTTTATCGTACAGATGATGACCAGGATAATGCGGAATACGTCAAACGTCGTCAGGTCCTCACCTACCAGTACAGTACCCTTCCTGAGTATGGCTCTCTTGCATATTGGCGCTTTGTGGAGACGAATGATGCAGAGTCTGCTCTCCCTCTCGAAGTGTTGACGAGATGTCTGCGTACCGCCATTGCCTTTGGAGATGTTGAGGGACGCAATCGGATTATGACACGAATTATTCGTCGTACACAGAAAGACAATGAATCGTGGGCAGCTCAGGCGCTCAATATGTTGCATATTCAAGCAAGTGAACGGAAAGAAGTGGTGAGAGACCTGTTTGCTGATTTGTACGAACATATTATGCGGAGACTTATGGACCCCGACCAAACATTCTGGGAAGAAAATTTCTACCACTGTTTGCGTTTTGAACGTATGCACGTGTTCCGGGGGTTTTTGATGCGAGAAGGTTGGTGGAAGAAACAGCAGCAGAGCGAACGTATTCCACGCAATCTTGTTGAGAGCCTGGACGCGGCTCAGTACCATCCAGACGGTGAGGATCACAAAATCGCTATCGAAGACGAAGTGGCGCAAAAAGCCATGCTCGCAGTTGAACTATCGGATGTGCCATTACTGCTCCTTCGTCTGCCAGAATATTTGCAATCCATTCTTGTCTTGCTCTTCTGGGAAGGTAAGACAGAGAAGGATATTGCTGCTTTGTTGGAAATTACCGATCGCACGGTGCGCAACCGACTACAACGCGCCCTGCGCCTGTTGCGCAGCGAACTGGCGTAAGAAAAAGAAGGCATCTATGGATAATGAGGATAAAGAGAGCCGTGCGGATAGAGAACAAGATGAAATCGTGTTGCGTGTGACTGCGCAGTATGTCGAAGAAATTCAGGCGGGCCATAAACCAGAGATCGGTGATTATGTAGCACGCTATCCGCAGTATGCCGATGCCATTGCCGCCTTTATCGCTTATTATCAGATTGTTGAGTTACCTTCGGCTCAAGGGGCGGGTAACATAGAGAACCTGGAGGACACAGATAGTACAGGTGAGTTCGCTGAAGAATTTCATATAGCCATAGAATCTGCATGGCAACGGGTTTCGTCGCCGGAAATAGTGTCTGAATCCGTTGATGGTGAGGAAATTGATCATATATCTGAAATCGGGGCGCATGGAGAGGATAAAGATGTGGTCTACCGGCAAACACTGCAATCCCTCTTTATAATTGCGAAACAACGGCGACTATCACTGTCTCAATTAGCAGCTTACATTGATATCAGCGAGGATATTGTGACGTTGCTGGAGCAACGAGCGGTATTGCTGGAGAGCGTTCCAACAGAACTGTACAGGCGACTCGCCGCAACACTTCATCAGCCAATGGGTACTATGCAAAGCTTTTCTGGTATGGAGCATCGTCAACGTGTCGCCGAACAGTCAGGGGAGTATCATATAGGGGATTCAGGAAATACGAGAGATACATCGCGATTATCCCAAAAAGTCAGTTTTCGCGAGATGGTAGACAACAGTGAAAAATTGTCGGCGGAACAAAAAAGCTTCTGGCGAGATGTGCTGACAAAAGAAGGAATGTAGGGGAGGACACTGTCGAGTACACAACCCCGTAATTGGGGAGAAGGGCCATGCTCGACAGTGTCCCTTGTGGGGTTATAGGAGAATTCTTTCCGTCATCTAACAAAACGGAAAAAGGGAAGTTGTTCGCATATGGGACAAAAAATTGCTTATCTTGATTGCCATTCCGGTATCAGTGGAAATATGTTTTTAGGCGCTATGCTCGATGCAGGTCTGGCCTATGATACACTACAACAGGCTTTGACTGCATTGCCGCTTGCTGGCTATGATTTGCACTATGAATTCTTCAGTGATAAAGGGATTCGTGGGAAGTATGCTGATGTGGTGATGTCGGAACAGGAGCAGCCGATACGCCATCTCGCGGATATCGTGGCAATCATCACTACCTCGCAACTTTCCCCTTTTGTACGAGAAACCGCGCTCGCTATATTCCAGCGGCTGGCGGAGGCTGAGGCAACTGTGCATGGCACGAGCATTGAAGAGGTCCATTTTCACGAAGTGGGTGCCGTAGATGCCATCGTAGATATCGTTGGAGCAGCAATTGCGCTTGAGGCATCAGGCATAACCCAACTGTATGCATCTCCATTGCCGCTCTCAAGCGGTCATGTGCAGGCCGCTCATGGCCTATTGCCAGTACCTGCACCGGCGACGTTAGAGATACTGCGGAGGGTGAATGCGCCGTGGAGGCCGTGTGATATTGAGGGTGAGATGGTCACTCCCACCGGCGCAGCAATCCTTGCAACTCTGGCCCGTTTTGAGACTCCCGCAATCGCCATCGAACGGGTCGGTTATGGCTTTGGACGCAAACATTTTCCCTGGCCCAACTGTTTGCGCCTGTGCATTGGTCAATCGTATGGCGCACCGGGTACTGGCAACGAAGCTGATACAGATTGGGTAACGGTCATTGAGTCGAATATAGATAACATGAGCGGCGAACTACTGGGCGGATTGATGGAACGCCTGTTCACGGATGGCGCTCTGGATGTCAGCTACACCCCCATGCAGATGAAAAAAAATCGCCCAGCCATCATGCTAACCGTCATTTGTTCCCCGGAGGCTACCAATGCTCTTGCGATGCAATTGTTGCGAGAAACCACAACGCTCGGTGTACGTATACAACAAATGCAGCGACTCAAAGCCCAACGTTCATCCCAACATCTTGACACACCATTTGGCCCAATGCAAGTAAAAATCAAGCGACTCGGCAATCGCATCATCAGTGCTGCACCTGAGTACGAAGAATGCCAGCGTATCGCCAATGAGCGCGATATACCCCTGACCGAAGTCTACGATGTTGCACAGCAAGCCATAAAAAACGCTATAATAGAAGTATGATGATACTGTTGCATTGATTTGTACGGGCGCAATTCATAATGCTCCCTGGCACGAACCCAGACTGTAGGGGTCCGCTTTAGCGCACCCGCTGGCACGAGCGTAGCAATGTGCCAGTCAATCATTGCACACGTGAACCCACTGGAACCGAGTAACCTATGGACTTCAAAGATTGGCGCAAATCGGATGATACCGCAGCCGATGATAATGAGAAAGCCAGACCGAATAAATATCGCGGCAAACAATACCACGACTACATAGAAGAGCAGATTCATGAGGCGCAGGCTCGTGGAGACTTCGATAATCTCCCAGGTGTCGGCAAGCCTCTCAATCTCGATAATGGCTCCTATGCCGGTGACAGGGCATTAGGTTATAGTCTGCTCAAAAGTAACGGCTACGCCCCGCGAGAGGTCGAACTTTCCAAAGAGATTCGTACCACCGCCGAACGTGCCGAGACCAAACTAGCGAAAATTCGCCACCAGGGACAGACGTTGCGTACGCGCCGTGTACCCCCGTTCCCCAGCGAGAAACGAGCCTTCAACGCCTCACTGGAAAAGGCACTCAGCGAGTATGAGCGTACTCTCCGTAGCCTCAATAGCAAAATTCTGACGCTCAACCTGAGCGTCCCTGTCGCCATGCACCTTCCCATGTTCGATGTGGAGCAACGTGTGCAGCAATTCCGCGAATCTTGCCCTCCTTTTACGATGGTATAGGAGAGGCATCCGTTTTTGTTGTGAGAGGATAATAATGAGGGCATTTCCTAACCCGCATCAGGCATGCCTTTCTCGGAGAGATATACCTCAAATTGGGCCGGAGTACGCACACTGTGTTCGAGTACTGCATCATAAATATCTGTCCCACCTACTTGATAAGGATAGCTCGGAAGGCGATGCCAGATATCTTTGATCCACAGAATGGCAAGTCGGCTTTCCTCTGTGAGGCGTTTAGAGAGGTATTCTAGATAAGCAAGTTGGGTGCGAGGCTCCTCTGAAAGCCAGAAAGAAATATCGATCTTCCATTCCTGGCTTGCCTACGTTTCATAATAGGTCACAAAGTAATATCGCTCATCCCCCTGGAGTTCGGCAGGAGTATGGTCTCCACTCTCATTGGTGTAGGGAGCTTGATGACCTGTGGATTGGTTAGAAGGGCTTGCATCGTTTCAAAGACACGGTGCAGACTGCGATGTGAGCATAGCACATTGAAATCGAGATCGCGCCACACCATCAGACCTGAGACAGAACTGCCAATTTGCTCAGGCTTTCCAGTATGAGCGAGGACCCTGAACAGATCAAGATGGCCGATCAGTCTCTGTGCCTCAACTTGCAAAGCCTCCTGACGGCGAAGCAGTTCGACTGCCG
>DATGJV010000184.1:0-4051 GCA_035295005.1 Ktedonobacteraceae bacterium
ACTTCCACCGGCATACCGACTTCGACCAACCGGGAGCCTTTCAAGATGCCCTCGAAGAGAGGGCGGTGAACCTCCGCAATCTCGTTGCGTCCTCGTGCATGCGAGCCATCGAAGGCAACGTAATCCGCATCCTCTGTAAACAGCGCCGCGTAAGCATCTGTATCGCCCCAGGACTCGTTGAGCCGCTGAAGGAGTGTACGAATGGCAGCCTCATTCGCTGCGATTTCCGCTTCAGGCAGTTGGTTTGCAGCATTGTATATGTTCGTATCCATTTTTCGGTCTTTTCCTGTATGGTATTACTCTTGCATGATACGTTGAAGGGACTATGCACCTCTGTGCGTCCGGTAGAGCCGATACCCAGAGACGCACAAGTACCCCTTCCATTCTGTGATAGAATATACTAAATCAAACTAATATTTAGAATAAACTAGATATTAGATTGAGCTAATTATATATGAGGAGGGAAGATTTGTCAAACCATCATCTCTCATCCTATCCGAATCGGCAGAGTCTCATCGAGGCAGTCATGAATGCGAGTCGTGAGAGTAGCACGACAGCGGTCTTTTTTCACACAATAATTGCTGAACAGGTGGACCTCGGAGCGACCGAGGAAAAGACGCTCTTTCTCCTGAGTCGGCTAGGCCCCCTCACTGCTGGTGAAATTGCGCACCGCACCGGGTTGACGACCCCCTCAGTGACAAGCTTGATTGATCGCCTGGAAAGCAAAGGGTTTGTGCGACGAGTACGGGATACTCGTGACCGTCGCCGTGTCATTGTGGAGCAAAACGAGGAACGGCTTGCGGAACTGGATCGGGTGTTTCACGCCTTGCAAGAAAACTTTATGGACTTTCTTGAAACATATAGCGACGAGCAACTCGCGACCATCGCCGATTTCCTTACACGAGCCGCCCAACGCTCACAGGAGTTCATTGCGGCCCAACAGTGGCAAAAGCGTGGAGAAGGATCATAGAGTCCCTTGAATCTCTTGCTTTATTTCCCAGGCGCAACACTCCACAACCCGTAGTCACCGATACATTGGCCGCCGGAGTTTACGTTGCAGTAGTTGCCGACAAGGTTGCCATCTGAACGCACATTCCCTTCAAAGAACATGGCCGAATGTCCACCGGAGGCCGCGACGGTGAAAAAGATGTGACTCGACGTGTCTAGCACACCGTTGAAGGGTGCGGACTCGTGTAGACCCGTGAAGATACCTTTGACAATGGCTCCGTTTTGTTGTACTTGCGTAATGGTCATGCCGGTAGAAGTGTTGGTCAAGAGATCATTTACTTTGCCAGCATAGCTATGGGCAATGCCTGGAAAGTTGCCCGATGGCGAAGGTGTTGGCAGCGTTGCCCTGGTGATATGCGTGCCTGTTGCTGGTGGCGTTGAGTGTGCTGGATTCGCATTCAGCGTATAAGCTTTGATGCCAAGTACTACAGCGAGAATCAGTAGCAAGGCAAGCACAATTTGTACCAGTAAACCCAACCTCTTAAAATATGGGGTGGTGGATTGACCGCCGCGCAAGAAGGCTGGCATAGACCGTGCGAGTACATTATTTGTGCCAGCAACCTGACCAGCTTGAAGGGGGAGAGGCTGATTGGGCGCGTCTGGTAATGGCGGCGTTACAGGTGAAGTCTGGGCATGTTGTCCGTTTTGCTTTTCCTGTAGATTGTTTTCCAGTGTATGGGAAGAGGGCGAGGCTTGTCCGTTCATCGCTTGCCAGAACGCATCAGCGCTGTTGAAGCGTTGGGCCGGGCCGATAGCCATAGCGCGTTGGATGGCGTTGGCAACATGTTCTGGTACGTCAGGGGCAAGCTCGCGGACGGGGATTAGTGGGTCAATGCCCTGTGTACCTAGCTGGGTGGCGCGTTGCAGCGAGTCAACCGGTATTTTACCGGTCAGCAGGGCGTAGAAAGTGGCAGCCAGACCATAGATATCGGTGCGCAAGTCGGTGCCAAGAGCGTATTGCTCCGGTGCACCATAGCCAGGTGAACAGTGACGGATAGCCGTCGTCGTTGAATCGGTCGTGAATTCTTTGGCAATGCCAAAATCCACTAGAACCGCTTTTTTTCTCGCTTGCCTGGAAACATAGCCGTCCTCTTGCGGCACGATGATGTTCGATGGCTTGATGTCGCGATGAATAATTGGCGGTTCCTGGCTGTGCAGGTAACTCAGCGCCTGTTTAATCGGCTCCATGATTTTGAGAACTTCGGGCAAAGGGAAAGAGTCGTGCGGCTGTTTTCTGCGCAACACCTCCAGATTTGAACCGGACACGTAATCCATTAGCATGTAAGCGCGGTTATTTTCCTCGAAAACGCGATGAACACGGGGCAATGCCGGGTGATGCAACCGCTCCAACACAGTACACTCAAAAGTGAAGCGGATACGTTCCACTTTATCCTGATCAATAAGCTCTTTGAGCGCATAAAGTGGGCCGTCCTGTTCGTCTTTGACCAGATAGACAGCACTGAATCCGCCTCGACCGAGAATGTCCACAACACTATAACGGTCCTGTACGATGGTTCCATTCTGAAGTGTCGCCTGTATTTTTTGCATGGTTACCTCATTTCAGTGAGCTATCAATTTTTCAGGGCGTCCTGGGCGCGATAAATCGGACCCCTACAACACAAACCTGGGTGCGATAAATCGGACCCCTACAGCAAAGAAGCAATATTGCTTTGTTAATGCGGATTTTTATTACTGTTAATATACAACAATTACAGTGTTCCAGTTGGTATTTTTATACACCCATGAGGCGTCACTCGTTGTCAGGTTGATGCAACCGTGGCTGCCATCGAAATTGTAGGATGTATTGCCGCCCGCGTCAGCGTGGGGGAACTGCGTGCCAGGGCCAAAGCTCTGCCGCCACCAGGCATCATGTACGAAATCGCCGCCGTAATGATAGAGAATCGCGTACTTGATGGGCGTCGGTGGAAACCAGTAGGGAGAGTTTTGCGGTTCGCCCGATACAAAGGTTAAGGGAGTCCTGCGGTCCAATATGCTCCAGACGCCTGGAGGTGAGGGCAGTTCAGAACGACCTGTCGTCACATAAAATGCTCGCACCAGTTTGCCGTTCTGGTAGACACGCATCACCTGCTCGCTCAACGAGACCATCAGCACCTGTTTTCCCTGAAGATTATAGTGATTGAGCATTTGCTCATCGGTCGCGTGTACTGCATTGTAGGGAGTATGGTCGGTGTAATCTGCCTCGAACAGCTGATTTGTTGTTGCAATTCATTCAACTTGGTCACGCCCACATAGGGAAAGGCTTGAATCGAAGCCACAACCGCCTGCTCGTATTGTGCATCAATCTGACTTCCCAGATTTTGGAACGTGGTGGTAGACGTTGCACTATTAAATGCTTGCAAATCGTTTGCGTATTGCGATTGTAACGCGGTCACATCAATATGAGCCATGCCCATTCTGCTAATGGTTGTTTTCAAGTCATTGAGCTGGCTATAGACAATGCCCATTGCCTGTAGTGCACTGATGGATTGCTGTGCATTCTGGCTAATGGCACTGTAATCTCTGGGATAGTGTGCCGAAGATAATGCGAGTTGATCCTGGCTGAATTGTTGTGAGAAGTAGCGACTATTGCCGACGCCATGAGCATCCCATTTAGAAATCGCCGTCTGGAACGCTTGCATATTCTGTTGCGCCTGTGTCTGCAATGCGCTGGTCGCTGTCGCGATAATGCCAGGAATTTGCTGCTGCAAGGCGCGATATTGCTGCGCGGCACGGGTATAGTAGCCAGTCGCGAAGGGATTCACCGGTGCGAACACTGGTTGCGCATGTACCAGTTGCTGCTCCTGCGTGAGGACAAGTTGCAAGTAGGAGGCAGGAACACCCAGCGCACGCGCTTGCTGTAGCTGACTATTCAGTTGCGTCTCGCTCTGCTGCGCCTGTTGTTGTGCGCTGGCCTCGCCATTATGATTGAGTAACGCAGTTGATATAAGCGCAAAGATGAGCAAAAGACATATAATGCTGCCAACCAGCACAAGTGTGTGTTTGCGCGAGAGTTGTTTTTGCTGTTTCTTGCGAGCCCGCGCCA
>DATGJV010000185.1:0-13364 GCA_035295005.1 Ktedonobacteraceae bacterium
CTTTCGGAGGGATGGCAATCACGAACGTTGGCACTCCATGTCTATACTGACACTGAGATTTTTGGCTGGTCGCGACGGCGCAATGCACAACGGCGCAAGCCTGTAACCCCCGCCTCGTTTCTCGCCGAGGTCAACCCCGGTGATTACGTTGTCCACCAGGAACACGGTATCGGTCGCTTCGATGGGCTGGTGAAGTTACATATGACCGGAGTCGAGCGCGAATATCTGCTCATCCAATACGCGGGGACGGATAAACTGTATATTCCTACCGACCAGCTTGACCGGGTGACGCGCTATATCGGTATGGGTGATTCTGTACCGGCGCTGAGCAAACTGGGTACGACCGAGTGGACACGGGCAAAATCGAAGGTCAAGGAGAACGTTAAAGACATCGCGAAGGAATTGTTGCGGCTCTATAGCGTGCGTGAAGGACAACCGGGACATGCATTCCCACCAGATTCTGAGCAACCGTGGCTACAGGAACTCGAAGATGCCTTTCCATACGAGGAGACGCCCGATCAGGCTCGCGCCATCGAAGAGGTCAAGGCCGATATGGAGCGTCCACGACCAATGGATCGTCTGGTTTGCGGCGATGTCGGCTATGGCAAAACAGAGGTTGCGCTTCGTGCCGCCTTTAAAGCTGTCCTCGACCAGAAACAAGTAGCCATCCTGGTACCAACAACTGTGCTGGCATTGCAGCATTTCAACACGTTTAAAGAGCGCCTGAAAGCCTACCCGGTACGAGTGGAACTGTTGAGCCGTTTTCGTTCTGAGAAAGAGCAGAAGCAGGTATTGGAGGATCTGGCTATGGGAAAGGTAGATGTCATTATTGGCACGCACCGCCTGTTGCAAAAAGATGTCGTTTTCCTCGATCTCGGTCTGTTGATTGTGGACGAAGAGCAGCGTTTTGGCGTCACACATAAGGAACGGCTCAAACAGATGCGCACAGAAATTGACGTGTTGACGATGACAGCGACGCCTATTCCACGCACATTGCATATGTCACTGGTCAATTTGCGCGATATGAGTGTAATCGAAACGCCGCCCCAGGAGCGGTTACCTATTCGTACCACCATACGCGAGTATGATGAAAGTCTGATTCGCGAGGCAATTATTCGCGAGATTGATCGCGGCGGTCAGGTATTCTTCGTGCATAACCGCGTGCAGGGTATTCAAGTGATCGCGCAAAAATTGCAACGCCTCGTACCGGAGGCGCGTATCGCCGTGGGGCATGGACAAATGGCAGAAGACCAGTTGGAGCGTGTGATGCTGGACTTTTCGAGTGGTGAGTACGACGTGCTAATTTCTACGACGATCATTGAAAATGGCCTTGATATTCCGAACGCGAACACGATTATTGTGAATAACGCGGCCTACTTTGGCCTGGCGCAGTTGTACCAGTTGCGCGGACGTGTTGGGCGCGGCACCCACCAGGCATACTCATACTTCCTGTATAACAAGGATGCGAAACTGACGCCTATTCAGGAAAAACGCTTGCGGGCCATCTTTGAAGCGACTGAGTTAGGGGCGGGTTTCCGTATTGCCATGAAAGATCTGGAAATTCGCGGCGCGGGGAATTTGCTCGGAGCGGAACAATCAGGGTTCATGAACTCGGTAGGCTTTGACCTCTACTGTAAATTGCTCACTGAAGCAGTGCAGGAGATGCAAGGGAAACAACTGGAAGTCAGTACTCCTACTGCATCAATTGACTTGCCCCTTGATGCCTATCTCCCCGACGATTATGTTGGAGACCGCACGCTTAAAGTTAATTTCTACCAGCGACTGGCAAATCTGAAACGTCCTGAACAGGTTGAGGCTATGAGTTCGGAGATGAGCGACCGCTTTGGCGCACCACCGCCGCCAGTGCAGAACTTGCTGACAATGGTGCAGCTCAAAGTAGAGGCCGCGGCGCTGGGCTTTGAGGCGATCTCGCTGAAAGATAATGAACTGGTTCTGACGGTACGGCGCACAGTAGTTCCCAACCGCATTGCGCTCTATCGCCGTTTCCGTAACGAGGCACGGGTACAACAGGGCGTCATTCGCATACCTCGCAGACTTTTCGGCAAAAACTGGTTAGAGCAATTGCACGAACTGTTACCCGCGATAACCTCCGCGGCGTAGGGGCCGAGGGTTTCAAATACTAATGAGGCCGCGTTCCTGAAGTTCGCTGAGCAGACGTTCGATCTCCTGAAAATTTTTGCGCGTACAGCGAGCAAGGTCTGAGACTGTGCGCTTGCCGTCAATCAGGAGATAAATTGAACGTTGTGGGCGTGTGAGCGGTAGAGCCAGGACATTACGATCATTGCCAAGTTTTTGAGGGACAAGCCATTCCAGGCCAGGGGTATTCCCGGTAAGTGGAAATGCAGATTGTTGAATGCTGCCGGGCATTCCTTCCTGGCTCCTGCCATCGAAAGGACCAGTGTCATTTGAATTTGGTCGTGTCGGGTTAACGGATAACGCGCCGGGGTCGGTCGCAGTTGCAACATTAGTGCGTGTACCGATGGGCGACGGCATATTTGTAGAAGGTAGAGGTTGATCGGTGAGGAAGGCAAAATAGACCTGCTGCCAACTGACCAATCGGTTTAACGCATCTGCACTGGCAACCTGGCCCTGGCGGGCATAGATCGGATGGCCGCCCTGAAAATAAATTTCCCCTTCTTCAAAAAGTCCGCCATATATACGCTCAATGCTCAACAGTCCGCTTTGCCGTCGCTTGCGAATAAGTTCTATAACATCGCTCAAATTCTCTGCGGCATTATCCCTACCTTTGGTCATCACATGTAAATCCCCTCATACAAGCTATGCAAATGCGCTGAATAGTGACCATGTACTTAAAATATGTATGTCTTACCTACATCCAAACCAGATACTATGTTGCTGATATACTTATACCATAGATATGGACGGATGAGGAAGACGAAAAAGGGGGTATTTCCGGGCTTTTCGTTATTCTTAATGAAATTTTTATGTATTGCTTTACAATAAAACAAACACCATCCCGTTTCCTGTAGTTCTGCTTTCGGGATGGTGTTTGTACTCAAACACGATTAACGCCCGGTATGGATGAGGTGAAACATTAATGCCTGTTTGTAATCAAGTATCGTGGCTTGACCATTTTTGATGACCTGATTCGAGAGGTTGAGTAAGGTGGACACCACCTGCAAGCGGGTCTCATCAACGTTCTCCTGTTGACGCAACAACTCAAGCAATTGTAATGGGCCTTGACCCGCAATGTCCTTCCCTGTACGCACAACCTCAATACGCAACCAGACCATCAGTTGATGGCGCATTTGTTCAAATATCGCGATATCTTCCTCGCTGACAGGTTGAGGCGCATTTTCACGCTGCTGAGCAACAACAGGTGAGGACACCGATGGGGGTGCGACCGGAGATACGGTTGGCGATATGTTGCGTGGTTGAACTGCTGTAGAAGATGACGATGGCGGCATCCTCCTGGGTACAGGTGATGGCGGCACCTGCACCGACGCTGGCGCAGATGCAGACATAGGGGATGGCGGTACTTGCGTTGGTGGCTGCATTCTTTCCGGCGCAGGAGATGACGGTATCTGCGGGGTTACCTGCACTTGCGGTTGCACTTTTTCCGGTGTAGTGACTTTTGCTGCATTTGCTGCCGCGGGTCCTGCTGATTTTGGAACAGGAGGCGGCTTCACAACTGGTGTTTCAACGGGAGTGATAGCGGTATCAATATTACGTCCAATAGCAGGATTTGAGGCAGGGATTGTTTGCCATACTGGCGGTAAAGGAGTATTGCCAGCAGATGGGGGTACGATGTGATGGACATTATGCGCTGGCATTTCCGATATGGGTGGTTGACTCGCTCCATTATTGCCGTTTTTCCCATTGCTAGCTTTTGCTGGCGGTTGGACAGATACAGTGGAGGAGATAGTCCGTTTTGGCGCAACTGCGACAGGTGGCTGTGCCTCATTTTGAGGAGATGAATGGATCTCCCCGCGTAGTTCTTGCAATTGTTGTTGTAAGAGCATTGTTGCAGGAAACATTTGTTCCCAGGCTCGCTCAATACGTCCGGTCACATTCGTAGTAGACCAGGAAACGACAGGACGTGGCCTTCCAAAAGGCGGGTTGTTCTGACGCTGGCCGGTCAAATGCCCGCGCATCCCCTGTACCACTGAGGTCGCGGATGTGCTGATGAGCATCCGAATATCAGACATACGCTTGCGTCCTTGCTCACCAAAGAAATTGCGATTCCTCTGCACGAAATGGATCAGCAACCGTTCAATTTGATGCTGAAATTCTGGTGACATCAAATCAACCCGGTTCCATGCCGTGAAATCAACGGAGCTGAGGTAGAGCCAAACTTCCTGCCGCTTGGCACGATCTACCGGACGGGTACGTAACGTACTCGTGCGATAATCAAAAAATCGCGGATAGCAAAAATGAGCAATCAGGGTCTCCGCTAATTCAGCTTTTAGCCGTGCAAGTTCAGCAGGGGGAAGCTGACCGAGATAAACTCCCATCACCACAACCTCTTTCTTGTGACGTGCGCCTCTACGACGTTCGCAAAGATACTAAGAAATAAGCCTCAAGGTCTTTAATGCCAACCCATTGGTTCCCTGTGTCGCGGCGACTGTACCTGGCGCATTCACTACTTGTACAGCCAGCCGATCATTGACACTCATTATTGTACTGTATGGTTGAGTAAGTGGCAACACTGCGATAGACACATGGGCTAGCCCGGTTGGCATGATTGGCATAGCCATCACATTACTTGTCAGTTGCAGTACTGTTCCCTGTGTCCAGGTATTCGTAGGACACCAGTTGAACCCCAGGAAACCACCACTGACAAAATACTCTTTGCCATTACTATCAGTCATAAAGACGATTACCTGCATCGCCGTCTGTGTTGGATTGCTAACCTTCCAATACGTTGTCACCTGCAAGTAGCCGGTCTGGACAGCAGATGGATTGGCTGCCGCTACACTATACCCCGCCAGATTCATACTGTTCGCCGGGTTCGTAGTACTGATAAAGGATACCTGCACAGGATTAGCAACCTGTTGTGGCGCAACATTCATAAACGAACAAAAACCCGGCGGCAAGTTCGGAAGTTCATTATAGACATCGCCACTCTTCACCGGTGAGGACGATGAAAGCCCGGGAGGCGGTAGTCCCCGTTTTAGTAGCAGATAGCCATCCTGAGCCGCGAGAACGCCATACTTTCCACCCAGCAATACCCCTTTCACCAGATTGATGTAGTAAGACTCGTTGAACGAGGGATAGACATTGCCGGTTACGTCGAGAAAAATGTAATCGGCGCTATCATCCCCATAAGGAAACAGGTAGATGCTATTGCGCTGGCTGATATGCGGCAGCAGATCCGACTGCGCGGAGACGGATGCATCTGTGGGAATCATGTCTATGAAGTGTTGGGCCAATGCGGTATGTGCTGTCCCCTGCGGCCAGACAAAACCTTGCCCAAACGGCATATTCGCGTTATTTGTATCTGCCTTGACCACACTGAAAAGCGAGTAGAAAAGCAACAGCGCAAGTAAACTGGCATGCAACCAGCGGTTTACATAGCGAGCACGAGTCGGAACGGTTTCGCTTTTTACCGTCTCTGACCCCTCCGAAGCACTGCGCTGTTTCCATAACCAGTTCATGAACCACTGTGCCAGCCAGATAAGTAGCACAATCGCCTCAATCGTTGAGAAAATCAGCACAGGCACAATTTCGGCGTTGTACTGGAACATGCCGCTATACATGTTCGGGTCGCTGCTCAATAAATTCAATGCCATCGAGGGAACGGCCAGAATCAATATCCACGGAGCCAGCAGTGGCAGATAACCGGCGGGAGTCAACAGGACGCGCAGGTAATAGAGATGGTTCGGCTCCAGGATATATTGCTTTATGGTGGTGGTAGGATGCGCCACCAAATGCAGCACATAATGGAAATAGCCCTGGTTCAAACCAGCATAGCGCGTGGTCAAGAGCGGATGGCCCAGGGGACTAAAGATATGCGGAATGATAGATAATCCCAGCACAGCCCACACTCCAGCGAGCAGCGTCAGCGCCAGACCACTACGCCAACGATGCTGAAACAGGATTGACCATAAACCGAACATGATAATGACGAGCGGTATCTCTTCTTTACAGGCCATTGAGAGAATGGCGAAGACAAAAAGCCAGAGTGTGCGCCGCGTGTACATGAAATACAATGTAAAGAGCAACAGGGAGGCAGTAAACGTGACCGCGTGAAAATCATTGACCTGAGCAAACTGCTGCGCGGGATAGAGCAGGTACAGCGCGGCAATACCGATGCTGGCCCATTCGTTGCGCAGACGCAAACGTGCCAACCAGAAAGCGGGAAATGCGCCCGTTGCGACGACGATTGATTGCAGAACCAGCAGGGTATCTGGATTAGACCAGGGTATATAAAAGAGCGAGACAATAAAGAGAACTGGCTCGAAATGGATGGCAAAGCGCGGAATACCATTCAAGCTGTAACAGTTCGTATCATGAACAATATTACAGACGGTCATATGTAACACATTGCCATGCAACGTCGTCCAGATTGCTTGATCCATGATACCGAGGTCTTCGGCATGAGTCAAAAATGCCGCCTGGCGACTGGTCAGGTAGACGATAAAATAACCGGCATAGAGGCATGCCAGCAGAGCCACCAGACCGGTTGCTACCCAGAATGTCCATCTGCGCGGCATGGGATCGGGCGCGGGGTACAAATAGAGGCGATTGCGCCAGACGGAGAGATGCTTTCGCCACGTCGCATTACTCACCAACCGCACCTCCTTCAGCCATAGCTTTTATTGGAGTCTTTTTCGAGGGGTCCGGGGAAGATTCTATATGCCCTTCTCGCTCTTCCACCTGCCCATCTGATGCATCGTTTAACGCACGTTGGGAATCCTGTGTACTCTGTTCGGCCTGCGCCTGTACCTCGCGCATCTGCCGTCCGCCGCTCAGATAGGCGACGCTCACGCAGAGGACTTCTGCCAATGTTGATACAAAGCGCGAAAGCAAAGCAATAACCGCTCCCAGACTGGTTGGTAACACTGGCAATGACAGAGCGAAAAGCAAGCCAATCGCACCCTCACGAAAGCCCAATCCGCTGGGAGTAATAAACGAGATGAAACCAATATCCCAGGCAATTGCGTAGATACCAACACAGATAGGTAGCGCGGCAATCGGCGTTGTCGGCCAGAGCGCCAGTACCATAAGATAGAATGCACCACCTGCTATGATCCAGCTTCCACTCCATAAGAGTGTTACCAGCAAGATATCCCGGTAACGCACAGTGAGCGATACAGGTTGCCGTTTTAATATCCGCAAGGCAACGTTGAGCAATCCATTGAGGACGCGAGGGTGCAAACCTATTGCCAGAGCCAAAATAATGAAAATACCAAACAGGATGATAAACCAGCTATGCAAAAACGAGCCAACGGCACCGATATCATGCCAGAATAACAGGCTCACCGCGAAGACAAGTACGCCCGCAGCCAGTTTGGTAATCAATTCGATTGTCATACTGGCAAATGCGGTTGTGCGCGAGACACCATATTTGCTCACCCACAGAATACGGGTCAGCACGTGCCAGACGTTGCCAGGAATATAGCGTACAAATTCCGAAGCGAGATAGATACGCAATGTGGCACGCACACCCAGACGCGCATCCAACCGGGCTAAAATTGCTCGCCAGATGAGACCAAAGGTTATCTCTTGTACGATGAACCCCAGCAGAGAGAGAGCCAGCAGCCACGGATCCCATTGAAAGGAGTGCGCGGCAAGTGCGTTCCAGTTACGTGCGACATAGTAAAGGAAAAATCCTAATACGATGATTGGCAAACCTATCTGTACGACACGTTTGCCAATTTTTTTGAGCATAGAACGCTGCACGAATTGCATGAATTAATCCAGTTCCTGCCTGATACTATATTCCTCTCCTGGTTGGAAGGCATAGTGCCGTATCATCTCACTTTGCAAACCGGCCAGAATAAATTGGACGCCAAAGATCATCAAAAGAATACCAACAAAGAGCAAAGGCTGATTATGGATTGGCTCATGGGAAAAGAAACGCGCATTAATTACCACCCACAGGTCTACCACGACACCGATAAAGAATGTGACGAAGCCCATCGGGCCAAAAAGACGCAGGGGAGTACGCAGGAATGTGGTCAGAAAGAGGACGTTCAACAGATCAATCAGCCCCCTGGCAAAGCGCCTCGCGCCAAATTTCGAGACACCGTACTTACGCGGATGGTGAATTACTTTCACCTCGGTCACGCGGAAACCGCGCCAATGCGCCATAACCGGCACAAAACGGTGAAATTCGCCGTAGAGTTTCAAATTTGTATCCTCGATGATTTCTCGACGATACGCCTTGAAGCCGTTATTGATGTCGTGCAGGTGAACGCCGGTCATGCGGCTGACCAGACCATTGAAGACACGCGAAGGGAATGTTTTGGATAGAGGATCGTGTCGCGGAAATTTCCATCCTGAAACGAGATCATAGCCTTCATCGAGTTTTTCCAGGAACCTGGGCATCTCAGCCGGATCATCTTGCAGGTCGCCATCCATTGTAAAGATGATTTCACCCCGGCACTTGCTAAAACCTGCAACCAGCGCGGGCGTTTTGCCAAAATTGCGGCGGAAACGGATGACGCGCACAACGCCAGGATGCTCATCGTGCAGCTTCTTTACTTCCGCGAAAGTATGATCGGTGCTGCCGTCATCAACGAAAATGATTTCGAAGCTCTTCTCCATTTTTTCGAGTTGCGCGGACAATCGCTCATATAAGATGCGCACACTCTGCTCTTCGTTCATTACCGGCACAACAACTGATATCGCTACCGTCTGTAATGAATTACTGTCTATCAATGAATCGGGCGCGGTAATGCTCGATGTTATTTCTGTCTGTTGCATGCGTACTGCTCTCCGCTCACAGTCCTGGATAGGTGCGTAAATAGACCTGCCCTCTTTGACTGCCGCTTATTATAACATAGTGTTTGCTCAAAGCCGTAATTAATGGTACCTTTGCCATCCTGACATGTATATAGAACGGATGAAGAATACAAACAGACACGTTTTCTGCTGGAATGGGATGTTTGGGGGTATATTTACTGGAAAAATCAAGCTTGAAAGTCCTCTATTTTCGTGTCGGCAGATTTTAGAGGGACTGAAAAAGGTCTGGCCGGTCAGAGGTAATTGAATCTACGCCTGCCAGGGAAAAACGGCGCATATCATGCTGGCTATTAATCGTCCACAGGCCGATATGCAACCCATGTTCGTGAATGATGCTCGGCATATCCTCCGCACACAATTTCCAGTCCATATTGAGCCAGCTACACCCTAACGATTGCGCCTGTGCTATCAAACTTGTCAGAGCATTGGTAGCATGAGCATCCCACGTATCGTCCGAAACAAGTGCGCCCGTTTGCAAGGTCGGCTCCAACGCTTTGACATGTGGCAATAGCGACCAGTCAAACGACATAACCAGTACCTGGTCAATCATGTCCATTGCGCATACTTCGTTGACCACCGTTTCCACAATGTTGGGGTAGCGTCCATGAACACTGGCGCGTTCGCTGGTTTTGATTTCGATATAAACTTGCACATGTCCCTTCGCAATGTCCAGCACTTCGCGCAAGGTTGGTATCTGCTGCGGCTCAGGCCAACCGCCGGGGAAATGCGCGGCAGCATTCAGGCTGCGCACGTAATCAAAATCCAGGGCAAGAATATTGCCTCGACCGTTGGTACGCTTATCCACAGTGTTATCATGAAAGACGATGATGTGACCATCTCGACTCATATGCACATCGAGTTCGATGGCATCAACAGGCAAGGTCAGAGCATTGCGAAACGCGGCCAATGTATTTTCGGGTGCAAGGGCCGAGCCGCCGCGATGGGCCACACGTTGTATCTGGTGATGCATCATGAAATATGTTTTCCTTCTTGAAGGCAAAAATAGCATTGGTGCCATCACATTATGGTTATCATACCACGAGAATAATGTGGTGGAAACGATGGAACGGGATAGGGACTCGACATTGCTACGCTCGTCGAGCCGGGTGCGCTAAAGCGGACCCCTACGCTTCCCATATTTGCACAGTGGTATCGGCAGGAGTGGAAGACGCAAGCTCACCACCGCTACCAGATGCAACCTGCGTGCTGTCGGGCGACCATGCCACTGTGTTCACTCTATCGGTATGACCGGTATAGGTAAAGATATGCATCCCGGTTCTGGCATCCCATAGATGCACTGTTTTGTCTTCGGCTCCTGAGACAATGCGTTTTCCGTCGGGCGACCACGCGACAGCATAAACGATGCCACTGTTTTGACCATTATATGTAAGCACATGACCTCCTGTCAAAGCGTCAAACACCTGGGTTGTGCCATCAAAACTCGCCGAGGCTATACGTTTCCCATCGGGCGACCATACAACCGACGCTACTTCGTGGTTATGGCCGCGATAGACAAAAAGAACATTGCCTGTCGCAACATTCAAGACGTGAACGGTATGGTCATCTCCCGCCGATGCAACATACTTGCCATCGGGCGACCATGCCACACTGTTGACAGGCTTGTAATGGCCGACATAAGTGTAGAGCCTCGTACCCAACACCGGAGTAGCAGAAGGAGTATGCATTACATTGAGAGGCGTACTGGTCACAGTGGCAGGAGGCGAGTTGTTAGAAGAGGCACAGCCTGCAACGCTTATGGTGACAGTCAATCCGGCAAGTCCTTTCAAAAAAGCTCGCCTGGTAACTTGCACCTGGTCAAACCGGGCAAACACTTCATACCGTTGCATTTTCATATTCTCCTCAGCCGTTTTGAAATTCTTGAGGCATGATTGGAGCAAAATGGTCTAAAACATTACGACGATTGTTTATTTGAAGCGGGTACTAACCGTTATTACTACGTTACAACCCTCAATACCATCACAGCATTTTCATAAGGGACAAGAGGGCAAGAGGGCAATATCTATTATGATGTTGTATAGTATGGGCAAATTCAGCGATATGAAAGGAACCCTGTACATGGCACTTGCATCAGGTTTAACCGGAGAAATGACGACCACTGTTGTTCACGAAAATACAGCGGCGGCGGTTGGAGCAGGCGGCGTTGAAGTGTTTGGCACGCCGATGATGATTGCCTTGATGGAAAATGCGGCGTGGAGAGCGGTTGCCGAGCATCTTGAAGCGGGGCAAGTCACCGTGGGTACGCTTGTGAATGTGCGCCACCTCGGAGCAACGCCGCTCGGTCAAAAAGTACGCGCAACGGCGGAACTAATCGAGATAGATGGTCGTCGCCTAGTCTTCAAAGTCGAAGCTTACGATGAGCAGAAAAAAATCGGCGAGGGCCAGCACGAACGCACCATCATCAATCTGGAGCGGTTTCTGCAACGGCTTGGACAGTAAAACACTGCCATATTTTGCTTGCTATCCGGGCAGAAATATGCTACAATGAATGTGTTCCACAAGTTGATAGCGATAGCTACGCTTTCGGAACGAATTTCATCCGGGGATGTCGGGTTTCGACAGACGAACAGATTGTAGAATTGCAGGCCGAGGTGTCAGTATGCACTCTCGTTAAACAACTGACAAAACAATAGATGCCAAACCGGCACCTGCTTACGCTCTCGCTGCTTAATAACCAGTAGGCGTCGTCCGCCCAGTTTTTTCTCGCGGGACTGGATACGGGCGTCGAACACACGAGATGCTATGACGGGGACCGCCCCCTAGCCGTCATTTAAGACCAGAGGGCCAGCGCTAAAGAATCCTGTCGGCGGGAGTCAGAAGCGAAAAGAAAAACGCCGACTAAACCTGTAGTACATTCTACGATAGGCCCGTTTGGACAGGGAGTTCGACTCTCCCTCATCTCCACCACACAAACCGCCTGAGAACTGGCTTCTCAGGCGGTTTCGTTTTGTCGTACACATCGGGTTAAACGACAGTGAGAGCAAAAGTGAGAGCAAAACCAACTTGAAAAACTTTACAACATTCACCATAAGCGAGGTTAGAGCATTACAATCAAAGAGAAATTTGATGAGGATAAGAGTGTGAATACTATATGAGTGAAAATGCATACATAAAATTCGGGAACTTATGCATCTTCACTCATATATCTCTACTAACTTATTACGTTAGAGGATTGTCATGTTATGGTTGAACTTTTTTTCGCCTGTCTGATGCAAGCTGTACCCAGTCTGGTGAATAGTTAGGAGTGGCATACCCTAAAAAGTTGCCCATTTCCAGAGGTAATTTCAATTCGCTGCTTTCTAAGTCCGGCAGCATAGCAGTGACATACCGACGACCGTCGCTCGCCTCAACTAACGCCCAACAGACGACGGTCTCTGTACGGTATCCTGATTGGCCTTTTTCTGGCTCTTCTACATCACCCCAAACTGCTTCCCATCCAGGAAGGGCAGGCATAATCTGAATAATTGTCGGTTCGTTATCTTCGCTCACTTCAATGACGGTTACTTCTTCATTTGTTTGCATGGTACTCTCCTTTCTTTCCTTTTGTAACTTAGATATTCAGGTCTCTTGACCTATACCTATTCTAACGCAGAATGCCCTCACTTTCCATATGAGGTCTAAAAGTACTTTTGTAACGGAAGATAAGAGCGAGCAAAATCTTAGCCACCTTGACGCCCCTTGCGTCTATTATAATTCTTTTTTATCTCCTAAGATTGTATGGGGTAACCTGGCAACAAGGGCATCTTTCTCATTCGACACTAATGGCTATTATGTTTGCGCTCCCGCATGTATAGTACCTACAGAACATAAATGGTTGTTGGCATTATTAAATTCCTCAGTCTCTACCTTCTTCTTAAAAAGCAAGGCTATTGAGAGACAAGGAGGTTTTATCGAACAAAAACCAGTTTATGTAAAGCAAATGCCAATTCCAACCATAAGCCATGATATACGAAGTATATTGACTAAAAAAGTAGAAACGTTACTTAAACATCATTTAGAGAAACAAGAGATGAATAAGCAAGCGTTAGAAGTATTACTAGCTGAATATAAGCTATCTAAAGTTACGCAAAAATTAGAGAACCTTTTACTGCGTGGCTGGAATGAATTGATTGAGGAACTTGAAAAACAAAAAATAAAACTGGATTTAACACAAAAAGACAAGTTGAATGTTTGGTTTAGAATTAAACAGAGCGAAGCTAAAAAATTAGGGAAGAATATGGAGCATCTGGAAAAAGAGATTGATGCGCTTGTTTACAAACTATACAACTTAAATGAAGCTGAAATAAAGATAATAGAGATGAATAACGATTAAAAAGTGTAGTAGGCTGTATTTCCTCAGAAAGTGAAAGGAGGAATCACCAGCCTACTGCATAAACATCAGGTTAAGCTATGTT
>DATGJV010000186.1:0-3215 GCA_035295005.1 Ktedonobacteraceae bacterium
AGAACGGCACTGATGAAGCCCAGGGTCCTGGCAACAGTCGTTCCTCGCATGATGTACACTGCACAGCGGCGCTGGGAACGAGAAGCTCGCCCGGCCTATCAAGCTGTTGTGGAGCGTTGGCAGGCGGTGAAGCTGTCAAGGGCATCCGCTGCCGAGTTACTTGTCGGGACGCGGAACATTCTCAATGCGGCAGCGAGCTACTACCTCGTCATTCAATCGGGCATCCTGCCAGCAGCCTATCTGAGTGAGTCGCTCTTCACTCTCGTCTATGAGAAGCTCTTGAAGCGTCGCGCCGACCCACCGGCCCTTACCTTTCTGTTGGGCTATGACAGTGCTCCGATACGGGCAGAGAAATCGCTCTACGATCTGGCACAGTGGGTACGCACTCAGGATGATCTGAGTACGGTGTTGCAAAACATGTCAGGAGCACAATTTGTCTCAGCCTATCAGACTGCTCACACAGATGATATAGACGAAACCCTGTGGTCAGCGTTCTGCCAGCACTTTACGGCTCACCTGGCTCAATTTGGACATACCATCTACGATCTCGACTTTTCCAAGATGGTGTTGGCGGATGATCCAGTGGCGCTGCTAGAAATACTCAAGTTTTTCCTGAGCGGCAATGCACCGGATCCGTATGCACGTCAGACAGTTTCAAAGAAAGCGCGCGAGCACGCAATGCAAACGATTCTGAATCGGCTTCGAGGCCCTTCCCGCTCGCTCTTCCGCCGTCTTGTAGGGTTAGCCCAACGTTTCGCCCCGTTACGTGAAGACGGGCTGGCTGATGTGGGGCTGGGCTGGCCGCTCTTGCGCCGGATGGTGCGTGAAATAGGGCAGCGCCTGGCTACTCACAAGGCAATCAAGACCCCGGACGACGTATTCTGGCTGACGGAGGACGAATTGCTGGAGGCGGTCATCGCCCTGGATGCGGGACAACCCCCGATGAACTATCACACGCGTGTGAGTGAGCGGCACGCAACCTGGGAGAGCGAACGAATGCTCACGCCGCCAGTAGCCTTACCACTCAAAGATGGGACGCGCTTTTTAGGGATGAACTTCAGCAGTCTATTGGCCGCCCGTACTGGTCAGCCAACAGGGGATGTGCTGAAAGGAATCGCCGCCAGCCCTGGACAGGTCGCTGGCAGAGTGCGGGTCATTTCCGGCACTGATGAGTTCGCACAGATGCGACAGGGGGAGATACTGGTAGCCAGAATCACGACGCCCGCCTGGACGCCACTCTTTGCTCTGGCCGCAGGGGTAGTGACTGATGTGGGTGGTCCGCTCAGCCATAGTTCGATTGTAGCCCGCGAGTATCGTATTCCGGCTGTTCTTGGCACAGGTGTCGCTACCGAACGGCTTCATACAGGTCAGAATGTCACTGTGGATGGTGATGCAGGAACCGTGACGCTCTCCAGTTGATGAGGGAAATGACTATATCAGACAATCGAAGGAAGAGCGGTAGAATCAGGAAGTCCTGCTTCCTGATATCGAATGCCTCATAAAAGGAGCATGAAGATGACAGCACAACCGAACACAGTACCACCGATTCCTGAGGGCACTTCCACCGTGATGCCGTGGATAATTTCACGCGATACGGCCAGGCTCCTCGATTTCATGAAACAGGCATTTGGGGCACAGGAACTCACTCGTCTGCAAAACGAAGATGGTACCATTACACATGCCGAAGTCAAAATTGGGAATTCCATCGTCGGAGCCTTTAATACCAGAGAAAGATGGCCAGAAACTCCTTGCTTCCTGCGTCTATACGTCGAGGACGCTGATGCCGTCTACCAACAAGCTCTTGCTGCTGGAGCTGTCGCCGTCACCGAGATGACCAGCCTGGTCTGGGGGGAACGAGGTGGTCGTGTGCGCGATCCAGTGGGCAACATCTGGTGGATTCAGGCCCAGGTCGAGCAGGTCAGTCAAGAGGAGATAGCGAAGCGCCTCACAGAGCAATCGTATCTCAATGCCGTCCAGTATACACGGGAGTCGCTTGACCGCGAAATGAGAAGTCTGGGGCATCAACAATCACGATGAGAACTCCTGACAGAAAGAGGTGAGCATGGCAACATTTGTGCTGGTGCATGGGGCATGGCATGGAGGCTGGTGCTGGCAGAAGGTTATCCCCTTCATAGAAGAGGCTGGCCATGAGGTGTATGCCCCCACCCTCACCGGGATGGCTGAGCGTGCATCCGAGCTTTCACCCGAGATCGGATTAGACACCCATATCCAGGATATCGTCGGCGAGCTTGTGGAAAAGAATCTGCACGGGGTCATCCTCGTGGGTCACAGTTATGGCGCGATAGTCATCACCGGTGTGGTTGATCAGGTGCCGGAGCGCATTGCTCACCTGGTCTACCTGGATACCTTCGTACCACGCAATGGCGAATCGATGGCCGATATCTCGCCGCTGGTAATCCGTCTGCTCCGCAAACAAGCCCAGGCCCACGGGGATGGCTACAGAGTCGAGTCTCACGGCACCTACGGGGTGACGACCGAGCCGGATCGTAGCTGGGTACTCAGATCGGTGACGCCACAACCCCTGAAGACGTTCGAGCAACCGCTTCATCTGAAGAATCCAGCGATCGTGTCAGCTACACCCCGAACGCACATTTACTGCACCGGCGGGAGTTTCTTCTACTCATTCATGCAACGTATATTGGGACGCAGAGCCTTTCCTCCCACGGAAGCGGGGTGGCGTCTGCGACAGTTGCCAACGGGCCATGATGCCATGATCACCATGCCGCGAGAACTGGCCGATGTACTTCTGGAAGTGGTTTGACAAAAGGTTGCAAGGAAATATACATACAACTATGAATACCTCACATCGTGATTTAGGCAATGGGCTGGTGATGCGCTGGTCAACCGTCGAGGATACCGAACGCATCGCGAACTTGCACGGGATGGTTCACCGCAATGCAGCCGAGGACCCGCCAAACATCACTGCCATGAGGGTCATTCGCCGTCTGATGCATGGTGACCATCCCTTCATGGGGTCACATGATTTTGCAGTGATCGAAGATACTAGCAGGGAAGGGAATCCGGTGGTGGCCTGCACCTGTCTGTGGAGGCATACCTGGACGTATGAAGGCATCCCTTTCAGCGTTGGTCGTCCTGAGATGGTCGCGACCGATGCGGCATATCGCCATCGTGGACTCGTTCGCGCTCTTTTCGAGATGGTCCACGAACGCAGCGAGGCGGAGGGAGATCTTGTC
>DATGJV010000187.1:0-4210 GCA_035295005.1 Ktedonobacteraceae bacterium
GATATTCATGCGTACATTGACGAGTTATGCAATCGCATTGATGCAGTTGAGCCTGCTATTCAAGCATTATTGTCTGAATCGGAGCGTCGTGAGCGTTTGCATAATGATGCTGAAATCTTGCGCAAACGCTTTCCACAGGAAGAGAACAGACCACCGTTATATGGTGTTCCGGTTGGAGTAAAAGATATTTTCCGGGTGGATGGTTTTCCCACCCGTGCTGGTTCGGAGCTACCCGTGGAGGAATTTGCCGGGCCAGAGGCGGAATGTGTTACCGCTCTCCGCGACGCGGGAGTATTGATTCTGGGCAAGACAGTCTCAACTGAATTTGCCTACTTTGAACCGGGGCCGACGCGCAATCCGCACAATCTCAAACACACACCGGGTGGGTCGAGTAGTGGTTCGGCTGCGGCGGTTGCGGCTGGCCTTTGCCCACTGGCGATTGGTACACAGACGATTGGCTCCGTCATTCGCCCGGCCGCATTCTGTGGTGTCGTTGGTTTCAAGCCGAGCTATGGACGCATCCCCACTACTGGCGTCATTCCGTATGCCGTTTCTCTTGATACCGTCGGGTATTTTACGCAAGATGTGGCGGGTATAGACCTGGTTGCTCCAGTGTTATGCAAGCACTGGCAGCCCCAAATTGCCGGGCCTACTCAACAGTTGCCCGTCCTCGGCGTTCCCGATGGCCCATATCTGGCTCAAACTTCTGCCGAAGGTCTGGCAGCATTTGAGCGGCAGTTGATATTGCTTGCACAGGCTGGTTACACTGTGCGCCGCGTTGAGGCAATGGCAAATATCGAAGAGATAAACCGAAAGCATGTACGTATGGGCTTTGCTGAACTGGCTCATGCTCATGCCTCCTGGTTTCCACAGTATACCCATCTTTACCGTTCCCGTACCGCTCAAGCAATTCGTGAAGGACAGGGTGTACCGGTTGCCGAGTTGGAGGGGGCACGTGCCGGACGGCAGATTTTACGCGACGAACTGGATAGATTGATGAAAAACAACGGCGTTGATCTATGGGTCAGCCCTTCCGCTCCCGGCCCTGCGCCTGAAGGCATTACGACAACGGGCAATGCCATGATGAATTTGCCGTGGACATATGCTGGTTTGCCCGTTGTATCCTTGCCAGCAGGAAAAACAGCACTCGGCTTGCCGCTTGGTCTGCAATGCACATCGGCATTTATGGCCGACGAACAATTAGTGGAATGGGTTGGGCCGATGGCATCTATTTTAGCAACTGCCTGAGTATCGCAACTTTTGCACAGGACTTTTTCATCATGTACAAGTTTGCTGACGCTAGAGTCTATGTTTTGCCTCGTACTTTTTGTTTACAATACAAATACAGGGCGTCATAGATTGGGAACTCCAATTCAAGCAGTTCCTCGTCGCTTTTGCCGCTCAGGCTAAACCCGAAGGCAATGGCTTCTAATCCCACACCTTCGGGAGCGATAGCGTGCTGGGAGAGAACATCGGCGGCGCGTACAATTTTCGCCATCATTAACAGGGCCGCATCATGTTCCAGGTGATAGGTATGGATGAAGGCGTCGAAACTGCATTCGTCGCCGTGATGGGTCAGTTCAATCTCTGCGCTGATATCATATGGTATTGCGCCTTCCCGTTCAGCCACCGCGAGTACCTGCTCTTTTGGCACAAACAGTAATCGTGCCTCTGCATCAATAAAGCGCCTGATGAGCCACGGGCAAGCGATACGGTCAACTTTGACATGTTCGCGAGTGATAAATGTTATCGCCATCGAAATACTCCCTGGTTCGTGGTACACTATATTATAGTGTGAATAAACAGCATCGGATTGTCCCTTTCTATCGTACCACAGTTCGATTTTCCTGGCGCAAGCGGACAGGATCAGCGCCGCCGCACTGTAGGGGTCCGCTTCAGCGCACCCAGGCACGAGCGTAGCAACGTGCCAGTCCCCGTATCCTCATTGTTTGTTTGTACGTGATATGAGTGGACTGGCGTTCACATCATAAAGCCATTCATCGTGATTTTGTTGGAAATTGCCGGATAAGGAATACATGTCATGAAGCGGTCGTCTTCTCACGTTGCTCATATTCCTGGTACGGAAACAGAGGGGAATCAGCGTTTGCCCTCTCATAGACCCACAAATGAAATGAATGATTCGCAAAGCGACACACTGTTTGAGAATCCATTTTCTATCGAAGACCTGGCGATTTTCGATGATGCGACCATGCAACGGTTGTTAGCGGAAGGTGGATTTGGTATCACGCTTGATGATATGGCATCAAGCCTCCATGGAGCATCACGGTCACTGGTCAGGCGGGTACAGAAGAATGTGCCGCGCTCTTTACGGTCATCGTTTGTGCGAGCTTTACACCGTCCTCTTTCAAAGTGCGATGTGAAAGCCGCGCAACGACGGGTGCTGAATGGCCTGTTCTGGGAACTTACGTACTGGAAAACGCCCACGTTGTACGAAGAATTGACGGAGGGAGAGCGGCTCCATCCCGGCATTTTTCCGCAACTGCGGCCAGACCTGCGTGGAAGTGTTGTGTTAGATGTTGGTGCTGGTAGTGGACGCGCCTCGTTTGAGTGCCTTCGTCACGGAGCAAAGTTGGTCTACGCGGTAGAGCCATCGCCCGGTCTTTTGCATATCCTGGAACAAAAGGTGATTGGGCAGCCAGCAACAAGCAGGATTATTCCCTGTCGTGGACGCTTTGACCAGATTCCACTGCCCGACAATAGTGTTGATGTGGCGCTTTCCTGCTCAGCCTTCACCGCCGAGCCGGAGCAAGGAGGCGAGCCAGGGCTAGCCGAACTTCAGCGTGTGACGAAGCCAGGGGGTAAAATAGTGCTTATCTGGCCCCGTACCAGGGATTACAACTGGCTCGCGGCCCACGGTTTCCACTATGTTGCGTTGCCAGTGCGGCACGAGATGCGTGTGCATTTTCGTTCATTGCAAAGTGCCTTACGCTGTGCGCGACGGTTTTATGCGCACAATCGAGCAGTTGTCAATTACATCGTGAAACGGCGCAAGCCAGAAGTCCCCTTTTCGGTACTGGGCTTGAACCCGCCGTGTGATTACTGCTGGCTAACAGTTCGTTAGCGAGTAATGGAACAGGATAGACGTATATAGTCCCTGCTGAGCAGAAAGGAAGAGATTCATGTCTACGAATATCACAACGGGAGATCAACAAAGCTGGGTTGATACTCCACCCATCAATCCACCTATCCGGCACTTCATTGGGGAAATGGTTGAAAGCCAGACATGGCTGGAATCGCTCGCAACACCACTACAGAACTGGTTGCACACACTATTTGGCAAACAGGGAGAACCTGCGTACAAAGTGAAGGATGTGATTGATGGCACCTGGTTGGGCCATCCATTGCACCCTGTTCTGGTCACTATTCCACTGGGTGCCTGGACCTGTACCGCCATCCTCGACCTCTTCTCAATGAGTAGTGATGATCCTGCTTTGCAACGCGGTGCGGACGCCACCCTCTGGATTGGCATGATCGGGGCGTTGGGAGCAATTCCTACCGGCATTACCCAGTGGAGCGACATTGATGGCCCTGATCGCCGTGTTGGCCTTTTCCACGGTCTGCTCAATAGCGGTATCGGTATGTTGAATCTGACCTCCGGCATTTTACGGCTGACCGGTCGCCGTCGCACTGCGATAGCCCTCTCGACAACCGCGTATCTGACCTCTCTCTTCACGGCCTATCTCGGTGGCGAACTTTCCTATGCCAAAGGTATCGGCATCAACCATGTCGCCTTTGAAGGCGGTTCAGACGATTTCGTTCCCGTCATGGATGCGCAAGACCTGCCAGAAAACAAACTGACTCGCGTAGATGTTGCCGGGATGCCAGCTGTCTTGCTCAAACAGGGACGTGCCATCTACGCCATAGCCGCCACCTGTTCGCACCTCGGCGGCCCTCTCGACGAAGGAACCGTAACAGACGGCGTTGTGCAATGTCCCTGGCACGGCTCCTGCTTCCGCATGAGTGACGGCAGCATCGTCAACGGTCCTACTACTTATGCGCAGCCCACCTTCGCCGTTCGCGTGCGTAACAACAAAATTGAACTGCGCCGGTTGGAACATGCCTGATTAACCCACAGAGGGACCGATTGATCGCGTCCACATTCCCGCGTTCTTCTTCCAAATATTGCTGTGTGAATAATGGCAGGGAAAAGAAGCGGACGCGATCAATTGGTCTCTACATCTCCATCAAC
>DATGJV010000188.1:0-3098 GCA_035295005.1 Ktedonobacteraceae bacterium
CGCTGCATGCGTACTATGAACAAGCTACCAAAGGTCGCGGCGCAAAAGTAAGCAGTCAAGAAGCATCCATATAGTTGGGTTACCAGGGTACCCGCAAGGGGATACCCCTACTATATACGAGCAGCTCGTATATAGTAGGGGTATCCCCTTGCGGGTACCCTGGTAACCCAACTATATGGATGCTTCTTGACTGCTTACTTTTGCGCCGCGACCTTTGGTAGCTTGTTCATAGTACGCATGCAGCGCGTACAGATATTGACCGTTTTTGGCGTCCCATTAATCACCATATGCCGACGCTGTACATTTACTATGAAGCGGCGACGAGTATGGCGCTGCGA
Source organism: Ktedonobacteraceae bacterium (assembly GCA_035295005.1). Lineage (GTDB taxonomy): Bacteria > Chloroflexota > Ktedonobacteria > Ktedonobacterales > Ktedonobacteraceae > DATGJV01. The sequence goes on from DATGJV010000188.1 coordinate 339, forward strand.
GAAGCTTACATTATTGCCGTGCAAGGGCCTACGCCCGCACACGTCACAACGACCAGACATGTATGCATTCCTTCCTGTATTATGCCGTGGAAACCGCGAGAACTTATTCACTCACAAGGCTCTCTCGCAAGTCAGCCACATTCTCTTGATTATCCCCAACGCCTTTGATATACTATTCCCGTCTCAGATGAGTCGCCATTCGTATAGCAACACCTGAACATAAGAGATTTGAGCGTGCCATGCGAGTATACCATGTTACTACTTGTTTTGGCAAGAGCAAAAAAGAAAAGAAGCTAAAAGTATGCACCTGTCAAAAACGCCAGCCATTCAACCGCCATCAGGGGCGCGTCCACTGGGCAAAATCGAAGTGTTGCCCAATGCGATTCATACCATTGCCATGCAAGCGACCAGCGAGTGCTACGGCGTCGTTGGGCTGACTGCTCCCCGTTTACACATGGGGCGGGCTGTTTTGCTGCCACCGGAGCAGAGCAACCAGGGTGTGCAAGTGCGCGTCGTCAACGAGCAAATTATCATCGAAGTGTATGTCGCGCTCGAATATGGGTTGCGTATGTCAGAAATCGCGCACAATATTATGAGCAGCGTCAAGTTCTCGGTCGAAAAAATGCTTGGCGTTCCCGTCGCGCAGGTAAATGTGAACGTCCAGGGACTGAGCCACGGGCCAACTTCCCAACCGTAGGGCCCGATTTATCGCGCCCACTGCACGAGCGCAGCAATGTAGGGGCCCGATTTATCGCGCCCACCGCCGATTGCTCGGCTCTGACACAATATATTGATCGCTCAGAGAAGGAACCACGAGAGTATGCAGGAACAATCACCACGCACCAGTGTTCGGACACAGAGACCGCGTCGCATCAGCGTTTTTGACGGTCAAGACCTCAAGAAAGCCATGCAGGCCGGAGCAGCGTGGTTAGAAGAACATCGTGAGGTCATCAACGCCCTCAACGTTTTCCCCGTGCCAGACGGAGATACTGGCTCGAATATGTCAGCAACGATGCAAGCAGCAATGAAGGGTATTGCCAGTAGCAAAGAGACATCAGCAGGCGTCATCGCGGCAAAACTGGCGCATGGCGCGTTGCTGGGTGCGCGTGGCAACTCCGGCGTGATTCTCTCGCAAACGTTGCGTGGTCTGGCGCAAGGACTGGACAAGAAACAGGTCTTTGGCGCACCCGAACTCGCCAACGCTTTCCAGGAAGCTTCACGCCTCGCCTATCGCGCTGTAATTAAACCAGTTGAAGGCACCATCCTTACCGTTGTACGCGAGACGGCAGCGGCGGCAAAAACCAGCGCAGAACGCGGCGACGACCTTGTTGGCTTGATGCAAGAAGTAGTCATCGCAGCGCGACAGGCCGTCGCCAGCACCCCCGATCTTCTGCCTACCCTGAAACAGGCGGGCGTAGTAGACTCCGGCGGTCAGGGCTTCTGCACTATTTTAGAGGGCGTCTGGCGCTACATTCGTGGCGAGGCCACGAACACTGGTAGTACTGCTATCAGTATTGCTCTTTCTCCCTTGCCAACAAAACCCTCAGCTGCCAGTTTACCTGCCACAACCGCTTCTCAGAAAAAGGGGCGCGTCACAATTGAAGAGGAGTTCGGCTACGAAGTCGTCTTCCTGCTGCGCGGCGAACGCCTGGATGTGGAAACGATTCGCCAGACCATCATTGACATGGGCGGCGTCTCCACTGTCGTCGCGGGCGATGAGAAAATGCTTAAAGTGCATACGCATACTCCCACCCCTGGGAAAATTCTTGACTACGGCGTGGGTCTCGGCAGTCTCCTCGATATCAATATCGAAAATCTCCAGGAGCAAAGCCTTGAATATGCCGCCGAAAGCGAGGCCGAACATGCTGGTGATACAGAGGAGGCGAAGGGAACTGAAGAAACCGCTCAAATTGCCACTATTGCCGTTGTTTCTGGCGCTGGCTTTGAGAAAGTATACGAGGGCTTCGGAGTCAACGCCATCGTCTCCGGTGGACAAACGATGAACCCCAGCACCGAAGAATTGCTCGCGGCAGTCAACTCGGTCAATGCTCCACAGGTTATTCTGCTTCCCAATAACGGCAACGTTATCATGAGTGCCCGTCAGGTCGCGAACCTGACTGAAAAAGAGGTCTACATCGTGCCAACCGAGACACTACCACAGGGTATCGCCGCGCTGATGAGTTTTAATCTCGAGGCTGATTTTGCCGCCAACTGCGAGGCAATGACGGAAGCCATCAAAAATGTGCAGACGGCGGAAATTACAACTGCTGTCCGTACCGTCCAGATTGGCGGTGTGCGCGTGCGCGAGGGCGATTATATTGGCCTGATTAACGGCAACCTGACCATTGCAGGTGCCAATAAAGAGCGGGTCATTCATGATACACTCGAACGCATGGATATTTTACAGTACGAGATTTTGACGCTCTACTATGGCGAAGAAGCCACCCGGCAGGAGGCGGATGAGACCGCGAAACGCATCAAAGCGCAATATTCGCATCTGGAGATCGAGGTTGTGGACGGTGGGCAACCCTATTACGCCTATATTTTGTCAGTGGAGTAAAAACTCGACAAGGGCAAGCGACCCGTGTATACTTGTATAAAATTCTTGTAAGGCACAAAAATGTGCCGGTTGGAGGTACTCATGACGGTTCGTATCGTCACCGATAGCACCGCTGATATTCCATTAGAGCAGGCCAGAGCATTGGGCATTACGGTTGTGCCGCTCACCGTTTTTTTTGGCACCGAGGAATATCTGGATGG
>DATGJV010000189.1:0-3021 GCA_035295005.1 Ktedonobacteraceae bacterium
GGATACCCTGAGTAGACAACTGCCTCACGCTCGGATAGTTCAGTCGCACGACGGTCTAAGAGGTCGCCAATTGTGAGACGCAGCAATGGTTCACTGATGGTCTCGGCCTGCCAGTACGACAGACCGTCATTCGTCATACCCATAATGTTCTTCCTCCTGAAATATGCAAGGATAAAGGCGCTCAGAACAGCGTCACAGGGACTACGCATATGCTGTAGAGTACGCCCTGCTGGGATTACTGTCAAGTCCATCATACTGCCTATTGTCAGAACCGTGACATTCCAGTATACTTGCGTATAAGAGAACAACACTACTGTTCCATCAGCAATGCAACAATTATTAGAGCAGCATACGGAAATGGAGATAGAGTGCCATGCAGCAAATGCTTAGTTCAGTATCTATCCAGTTTCTCACGGGGCCTGAGCAAGGACGCACCATTCCACTCAATAAGCAGACTACCGCCATCGGGCGCGAACCAGCACAAAATGATATTATTCCTACAGACCTCACCATATCTCGTTCGCATGCCCAGATTATCTATTTAAATGGCACCTGGAATATCAAAAATATTTCGCTCAACGACAATAATCTGACAGTAAATCAGCAGAAAATCCTCTCGAATCAACAATATATATTGACCGACGGCGATATTGTAGGTATTGGACAAAACACGACATTCCGTGTCTTCATCCGACCAGCATCAAGCGCAGGTACACCAGGACCGGCTGTGGCTCGCTCGTACCAACCAACGCCCCCGCCACCAGGAGCAGGTATACAACCTCCTCCGTATCAGCCATCACAACCGCTACAACCGGTGCAACCATCCCCATCAGGTACATGGCAGCAGAACGACAAAACACAACGCGCCGCACAACCCGGCATGTCCGCCATCGGGACAATGCCCTCAATTGAGGTCAGCACAAATACAAAGCCCGGCAAGCAGATACACCAGCTTCCACTCAATAAGCCAGCCATCAACATAGGTCACGATCGCGCATCCAATGATATTTGTATTGACGAACCAATCGTCTCCTCGCAACACTTCCAGATTGTGCGCGAAAACAACCAGCTTGTGATTATCCATCCACACCCTGCTAAACCAAAAACCACTAATGGTCTGTACTACGAAGGCAGGCATATCAAAGGCGATGAGCCATTCCGCAAGCCGCTTGCACAGGGTGATGTCTTCCGTATCGGCAATGAATTTGGCACGCTGGTCACGTTAACCTATAATGACGGCAGCGGCAAAAAACGGGAACTGGTACCGGCCATGCGCCCAATCCCACTGGGTGCGCCGCAAATCACTATCGGACGCGGACCCGACAATATGGTGGTGCTTCAGCATCCGCAGGTCTCCGCCCGCCACGCACGATTGATACAGAATCAGGGGACGTATAGCATCGTAGATATAGGCAGTACCAACCATGTCTATGTCAACGGGCAGCGTATTACCAACCAGCGTTTGAATGTTGGCGATGAAATTCGCATCGGCCCCTACAAGCTGACCTTCACCGGCACGCAACTGACCCAGCAGGACGAGAGTAAGAGTATCCGCATTGACGCGATGGGTCTCAAGAAATTCGTTGCCAATCAGAAAGTCATTATTAACGACATCTCTATCTCTATTCCACCCAGTTCATTTGTGGCCCTCGTTGGCGGCTCTGGCGCGGGTAAATCCACGCTAATGGATGCGCTTAACGGGCTGCGCCCGGCCTCACAAGGGGCGGTATTCTACAACGGGCAGGATTACTACAACTCGCTGGCATCTTTCCGAACGCAGCTTGGCTATGTGCCACAGGCGGATATCGTCCATAACGACCTGACTGTTGAGAAGGCGCTGTACTACGCCGCCAGATTGCGTTTGCCCGAAGACTATACGGAAACACAAATTCAGCAGCGCATCAACGAAGTGCTGGTGGACGTGGAAATGTCTCACCGGCGCAACCTGCTCATCGCTAAACTGTCCGGTGGACAACGCAAGCGTGTCTCTATCGCGCTTGAATTACTGGCAAAGCCCAGCATCTTTTTCCTTGACGAGCCAACATCGGGTCTCGATCCCGGTCTTGACCGCAAGATGATGCTCCTGTTACGCAGACTTGCCGACCGTGGACACACTATTGTGCTGGTAACGCACGCCACGAACAATATCATTAGCAACTGTGACTACGTGTGTTTCCTCTGTCTGGGTGGACGCCTTGCCTATTTCGGTCCGCCCGACGAGGCTATGACGTATTTTAAGCAGAGCGACTTCGCCGACATCTATAGCGCACTGGAGCCAACGGACGCCGACCCCGGTATTCCCGAACGAGCCGAGAATGAGTTTAAGAAATCAGATCAGTATCGTCGCTTTGTGGTTGAGCCGCTCAACCAGCGCCCGGCAGCACGCACAAGCAATCTACCTGTACCTGTCGGCGATACGCGGGTCAAACGCGGCAACTCCACAAAACAATTCATGATATTGTGTCGGCGCTACGTCGAACTACTCAAGAACGATAAGGTAAATCTTGCCATCTTATTGCTGCAAGCGCCCTTAATCGGCATTATTCTGATGTTCCTGATTACAAAAGTCTTGCCCGCGAATATCTTCACAACCGATACGATACTAGACCCAACAGGCGGCGGCGTAAATGCCGAGAAAACATTATTCATCATGGCCTTCGCGGCCATCATGTTCGGCTGTATCAATTCGGCAAGAGAGATCGTCAAAGAGGATGCGATTTACCGGCGCGAGCGGGCGGTGAATCTGGGTATTGCTCCCTATATGTTCTCAAAAATTGTGGTGCTGGGCATTCTCTGCCTGCTGCAAAGCGCAGTGCTGGTCATTATGGTCAATATCGTCGCGCCATTCACCGGCGGTATTTTCTTACCCGCGTTCATAGAAGTCTACATCACCATGGCGTTGACCTCGCTAAACGGGTTAATGATCGGTTTAACGCTTTCGGCCTTCGCGCCAAACAATGACCGCGCCATGAGCTTTGTGCCAATCATTCTCATCCCACAGGTCATTTTCTCCGGCATCAT
>DATGJV010000190.1:0-4849 GCA_035295005.1 Ktedonobacteraceae bacterium
ATTGAGGCAACAGCCGATAAATCGGCGCTGGACGCGATAAATCGGCCCCTACATGATTTTTGCATTTAATTTGTCGGAATGTGTAAGAGTCCCATTGCATATTTCATTGTCAAAATGCGGCGTACCGAATCATCAATACGCTGTTGGCTAATCTGCCCTGAATCAATAGCCTGCTTGAGTCCGGTAATCATTGCTGCAACGTCGCTTGGAGTCGAGGCTCCCATCAGCACATCGTTGCCTGCTTCAACGGCAAGCACTGCCGCCTGTGCTTCTGTATAATAGGCGAGAATGCCTTCCATCGTCAAGCTATCCGTCATAATGACGCCTTGAAATCCTAGCTGGTTGCGCAATATACCTGTAACCAGCTTATAGGAGAGCGAGGATGGAATGGCGCTATCAACCGCTTCCACAATTTCGTGCGTGACCATCACTGAAAACACGTTGCCCTGCTGAATCATGGCCCGGTATGGTGCCCAGTCAATCTTCATCAGGTTGCTTTCCGAGCGATTCAGGTGCGGGACGCTACTATGTGGGTCGGCGGCAACGTCGCCGAGACCGGGGAAATGTTTGAGGGTTCCGAGAACTTTGCCGCTCTTTTGCAAACCTTTCAGATACGCCTCCGCCATTTGTGTGACAGTCGTTGGATTGTTGCCAAAGGTACGCAGGTACATCTGCGGATTATAGACATTATTCACGTCCACCACTGGCGCGAGATTGAGGTTGATACCATAATATGAGAGGTCATTTGCATCCCGCACGCCTTCATTGTATGCATTTATTGGATTGCCGGTTTCACCGATTGAGGTTGCTGAAGGTCGCGGCCCATCCAGGTTGACCAGACGATCAACGGTGCCACCCTCCTGGTCAATGGCTACGGTCAGGGGAATGGTACTATTGCTCTTCATTTGCTGGATTAGCCCTTTGAGTTGTGGCTTACTCTGAATATTGTCGTTCGTACCAAATAGAAGCACAGCACCGACATTGTACTGTGAAATCATGGTGCTGATATCAAGTGAATACGACGGGCCATAAAATTGCACGATCATCATCTGCCCCAGTTTCTGATCGGGCGTCATATTCTGGATTAAAAGGTTGATGTACTGCGCAGGAGTAAGTTTCTGCTTCCCTTTCACACCGGGGGAAGGTGTTGTATGGTGAAGGATAGTATTCACGGTGTCGAGTGGATTTTTGTTGCCGTTAGTCGCGGGGCCGCCCAGCACATATGCCCATCCCTGTGAACCAAGAAACTGCGTCGAACCCAGGTTTATCGCGTTTAAAACTACTATGACCAGCAATGCGGCAAACAAGATTGCTCGCCCACGTGATATGATGGGCCTTGCTTGCTGAGGTTGTTGTAGTGGCTGTACAAAGTGTGGTGCGTCTTCTTCAACAATCGGTGGAGAAGGAACTTCCTTCGTAGCACCACTTTCATCTTTACCATTGATTAGTTCGGGCGTTGGCGTTGCATCATTTGCTGGTATATCAATCTGATCATCTGCTCCAGCCTCATCCAAATTAGCCAGCGATACTTCTTCTAGTGTCGTTCCATCATCTGCGACGGTATTGAAAGAATCGATAGTAAACGAATCCTTTTCCAGTGTTCCAGTAATACCCCTGTGTTTAAGCACGGGCAACTTCTGAGTGTCTTCCTCATTGTATTCATTGCTGTTGTGTTTACCAGGGAACTCGACATTATCGGCCTTCATGTTAATGTGCCTCTTTCAAGAAAATGTGGCTATCTGGCAGCGAATTTCAAATGAATAGAACGGTATAAATACGTCATTACTATTAGCAACGTCACATGTGCGTAAGATGTAACACAGATGTACTGATGAGTCAGGAACACAATTGTATCTCATTTTCACTTATACAAGGCAGACCACTGAGAGTAAAGCACAAATTGCGCGAAAAAACTGTGAGCTATCTCACAAATTAGGACGCAATTTTCTCCCACCTGCAAAGATGGAGACTGCAAAAATGACGCTCGCCTCTCTTTTTGCTGCTACTTGTTCTTTATAGATGTTGTAATATATACTATCCCTACCGCTAGCCTACCAGAACTTTGAAAGGCAGCCCTTGCAGTATGATTGATGGACGCCGTACCAACTCTCCCGATAACAGGATGACAATGCCCATGAACCGTCATTCCGCATCTTCCCACGCTGGTGAACGTGGCAAGCTTCTCACCCGTAGCTTACTTACAGGTATTTTACTCACTCTCTTGTTAACCTGTATCGAACTGGGACTTTTCTGGATAATCAATCCACATCATATGCTGGGAACGAGTATTTCCCAACAATTGCCCGCATTGTTTGCTCTGCCCGTGCATATACCCGTGCTATGGCTGATTCCTCTGATTGAACTTGCCGGAACAACCATTGCCGCGTTTATGGCTATGCGGCCGCTTGCTCTTCGTGCCTATTTGCGTACTATACGGCGAGAGCAGGAAAGCTATCGTATAGCACATACAACACTTGCTGCGTTCACGAATGTATATAATACACCGGTAACGTATTACCCAAATCGTCTTGCTGCACCTAATGCGCCTGATGCATTAACTTCAACTGACTCCGATATGCAATCCCAAATAGTTTCTCTGCTCAATGTTTTGCAGCAACAGGAGAGCAATCTCTTATTGCTCGGTGAAGCAGGCGCGGGTAAAACACTGGCATTGCACCTGTATCTAGCGGAAATTGCCCGGCAGGGATGGACACAGGTGCGCAGCCGCGACAAAATTCCTGTCTACATTCCTTTACAAGACTATAGTGCATTCTTGTTATCAGCAATCAAAGAAAGTGCCGACCATCCCGGCGATCCTGGAAATCCAGGCAATCTGAATGAAGTAACCGAGCGGGCGACGCTGCTTGATTTTCTGTACGAAACCAACTTGCCAGGTATGCATCACCTGCGTCCGCACTTGAATAGCCTCTTGAAGCAGGGACGCCTTGAACTGTTATGTGATGGCCTGGAGGAAGTTGCCAGTGCCTATCAGACACAGGTAAGTCGGCAACTTGCCAATCTGATGATGATCACTCAGAACCGCTTTGTTATAGCGGCACGCGAAGCTGACTATGCGGAATCGCAACAACTTGGAGATCTCGTGGATGGAGGATTCGCGGCCAGTGCCATCATATTTCCTCTCAGTTCGCAGGCGATACGTGAATGTATTGAGCAATATATTGAAGCTCAGGACAATGGATGGCACTATACCGCCGGTCAATTGATGCAAACCATTACCACCTCTCGTCTGCGTTATCTCTGTTCTAATCCTTTGCTGTTGTTTACGCTGTTAGAGATGATTCAAGCGACCGGCATTGATCGAGCGAAAGTGCTTGATACACGCGGTCGTCTCTTACAGGCATATGTCATGCAGCGCATTGCACATGAACGGCAACAGCCACGATGGAAAACTGAAACGCCTCCACCGGAAGAGGATGTTGTACATTTTCTCAGTACTGTTGCTTGCGCGGCCAGGTGGTCGGACTCGTTCAATGCCATTCAACTCTTGTCGCAAAGCAGTCATACGCAACAGGGGAGGAGCGAAATAGTCGCTGAGGCGCTGCTTGCCTGGCTTGACGAACATCCCGCGCATAGTGCCTTTTCGGTGGAGCAACTTCCTCAAACCTTCGATCTACAATCAGTAGCACTTATGCTGCGCTTTGCGCAAAGTGCCGCGTTGCTAGATTTCAATGCTGAAGGAATTCTCAGCTTTCGCCATGAAATGATTGCAGCATACTTCTGCGCGGACTATTTTCTGGCCCTAGATAGCACGAAAGGTGCAACTGGTAGCCGACCCATACCCACATCATCCGTAACGCAGCAATTTTTCTCGGATATAGCCCGGTGGAGTGAAGTTATTGCGCTCTGGGCTGGTTTGCTGGACACCCCTACGGACCTCGCCGAAAATTTCATCGCGTCTGGAATATCAGCTGGACATGGTGGGTCTGGACAAAGTATATTACCTGCCCTCGCCCTCAGTCTCATCTGTGTGGGCGTTGCCTGGGGACTTCCACAGGACGACGCGATGCAAAATATGCAACTTCCTGCTCGCGTTACTGATAGCATGACTGCCGTAATGCGGAATGCGACTGCACGAGAGCAACTTGCTCAATTGTTTACTCTTTGTGCTGAAGAGGGCGGACAGGAGATATATCGTTCCCTGCTTTCTCTGGTCATGATAGAAGGTATCGAAGAGTTTCTGCCTCTGCTTGACAGTGCAATTGTGACCGATCTGCTCTTTACGCAACTTATTGAGGCGGCTGATATCTTTGCGTATGATGTCTATGTGAGGCGGCTTTGTCGAGTGCTAGGGATGCTGGGCAGTTCTGCTGTAGAGCGTGCCAGCGAGTTGAGCCAACGTGCCTCATCGCGCAGTCTGCGTTTGCGAGCCGCAGCCATCAATATTCTCGGCAATACGCACGATGCCAGCGCAGTCCCTCCACTTATCGCTCGTCTGAATGACAGCGTAACGTCTATTGTTGATCGTGCAATTCATGCCTTAATTCGTCTTGGCCCGGCGCTCACTTTACAAGCCATATCCTCAGTGCTGGAAAATACTGCTGGCGGCGAACAAGCTCATCGGGCCGCGTTGACGATGCTGGAACGGTTCCTGAGTGATAAAACGACAAAAAACCTTGCCGTGGTTAAACCAGGAGCGACATTCGTAGAACCGCAAGCCCAGTCACTCAACAACGTGCGCATTTTGCACAGCATTATTGCTACCCTTGCCACTCCGTATGCCGCTGAACCGGCCATTCAACAACTGGCGCAAGATATCCTGATACGGTTAGGTCAGCAAAGCAATGCGCCATTATCGCCTGTTGATACGCAGCCCAATCTGCAATCAACC
>DATGJV010000191.1:0-8170 GCA_035295005.1 Ktedonobacteraceae bacterium
TACAAGATCCGAATTATCTGGCACTCAAAACGTTTTATCTCCAGACGCCAAACGATCTTTCCGCGACCGTTTTACAGACCGCACGGCAATGGACGCAGGGGACTACGAATCCTTACGACGCGCTGCGACAATTAGAGGCGCATCTGAGTAACCAGAGTGTGTTTACCTATTCAGTAGATAATCCACCTGTTCCCACGAATGTGGATGCTGCGGACTGGTTGTTACAAACGCGCAAGGGCTTTTGCACGTATTACGCTACAACAATGGTGATGATGGCGCGTTTGTTGGGTATACCGACGCGCATGGCGAATGGTTTCAGTCACGGACATTTCGACCAGCAGCGACATGTATGGGAAGTGGATGGTTCAGACGCGCATAGCTGGGTACAAGCGTATTTACTTGGTTTTGGCTGGGTGAATTTTGATCCCACTCCTGGCTTCGCAGCGAACGCTGCTCCTGTAACGCAGCCGACACCTCCGCCTGTAGTAACACCAAAGCCGGGGAAGTCCATACCGACGCCCGCAACCAAAAAGGGGACAACGCCTGTTCAACTACCCACAACGCCGGGCAATACGAGTGGTATATTTGGCGGCGCGGGTCAGAGCTTGCTCATTGCCTTGACCATTGGTTCGTTGCTCTTCTCGCTCCTGGTGTTGTTGCTGGCGCTTGCCACGCGCTGGTGGAGCAATCTCTATCCCGAAAGTACTGTTATCGCGGGGATGTACTGGCGTCTCTGTCGTGTTGCCAGTTGGGCAGGTTTTGCGCCGAGGGAATCGCAAACACCCTATGAATATAGCTTCCTACTGAGCCAACACGTACCACGACATGCTACTGTTCTACAGCGTCTTACTGAGCTATTTGTGCGCGAGAAGTACGCCGGGCCGCGCAACTTATCTCCACACGTCCTCAATGAGATGGGCGAACACGTCCGGCCAGGTCTGCGCAAGGCGATGCTGCGTCTACTGTTCTCCCGTTTCAAGAAACGGTAGGAACATTGATATACAAAAAATTGGCGATGGCAAGCATGCTTGCCATCGCCAATTTTTTGTATATCAATTTCCAAATCTATGGATGTATCAATGAGCATTGCTTGACCGTTACCTGCCCCCGTTACTCGCGTTTACATATAGTGGGAAACCATTTTTCATAAGGTTGCCTGATTGGAAGAAGTGGGGAGGATGGATGAGTTGCGAAAAGAACCACCGTTAGCAGTATGTATGTTTGGCTGGGGACAGGAGTTTCGGCTGTACAGTGATTCGCTTGATGTACAGGGAAAACGCTATGCACTCAAAGACCTGACACATATTCGCCCTGTGTATCAGCATGTCATGGGTGTGGATTCTGTGCGCCTGGAATTGCGCTTTGGCAAAAAGCAGGTGATGTTACGCGGTATTGCAGCCATAGATGAAGCGCAGAAAGTGATAGATTACCTGACAACGCAGTACCTGGGTATTGCACAGGCAAGTGCTAATGCAACAAGCACTGGCATATTACGTGGCTGGACAAGGGAGCGTAAAACCCAGTTCAAGACGATTCCCAAACCAGTATTACCGGCGGTACAACAAAGTAATCCGAACGTACTTGAAGCTATTGAAGGAGATATGTTCGCGGGGTCTGTTCCTGCTATTATGGATGGATTTCTGGATAGCACGCTGGGAACTGAGACAGAAGCATTGGGATTACCTTTAGAGGATACCGGACAACTGGACGACGAACACTGGAATAGAGAGCTATGCTTGCAAGAGTTTGCGCAGGCTCCCACAGCGAAGGTTGAGACTCCTACACCGAACTGGCAGCGTTTCCGCCAGGAACAGCGCGAACGTCGTCAGCACCGTTTCTATGTTGAGCGTTCACTGCGCGAACATGGTTTCGATGTCGAGCGGCTGGCACGAATGCTCAAAGAGGAACCATTGCCGATTATTGCTGTGCCGGTACGGCTTCAAGATGGAGAATATGCCTGTTACAGCGTTGATACCACGCTGTGTGGTGAGCCGATAGGAGAATCTATTCGCTATACGTATCCCGCGAAAGACCACGGTACGCTCATCCTGACCAATTTGCGCATGATATACATGGGGCGCAAAAGTCAGATAGTGCTGGATTATGGACGGTTGCTGCATGTCTCGCGCTTGCGTGGGGCTGTAGCATTTCAAGCAACGCACTGGTACCGGCGAGAGATTTTCGAGGTGCGACGCCCCCTTGAATGTGCGATGTATATCGAGGCTATTCTGAAGCGTTTTCGGGGTGTTGTGGAGACGCGACAACGTGAAAGTTTTCATGAAACCTGTACAGAAAACATCGGCGTTGCAGGGATACACGGTGTAGCCACAGTCAATATTGGCTCCATTCCACGTTCATTGCGCGATTGGGATAGTACTGATGAGCCAGCACACACCTCCACGGTGGAAACAGCGTTAGAACAATAGTGATACAGGACGTGAACAAAGGGTGACGGTGCGAAACGGGAGTATATCTTTCAAATAACACGCATCGTGTTTGCTAAGTCATGGTAGTTGGTGCATGGCATCAACTACCATGACTTAGCATGCAAGCAAATTTTTAGGGGGAAAGGGTAGAAGAAGATGATAGATACGTTGATGGCAATCTGGAATCGGGGATATGGTGGACGTGGAATACTGGTCTCGCTGGCTTTTCTTCTCATTTGTATCAGTATATCCCTACTTTTGGTTACAGTGGGCAACTCCTGGTCTGCATTGTGGTCCCATCATGGATCACCTGCCAGAGCGGATACTACGCTTAGTGCGGCGGCAATGACAGCGACGGCGCAGTCACAGTTGAAGGTAGCAACGCCTGGTGGGACGCCGCTTGTTTACTTGCCAACTATAACTCCGACGACAAATCCGTGTTTGTTGACGCCGACTACAGGGAAAGCGTCGCATGTTCTTATCAGTCCAACGTCGCAACATGGGACTGGTGGACATTCCGCCAGTCCAACACCGACGCCAACGCCGTATCCGCGTCCGACAGCAACTGCAACGCCACACCCACGTCCGACAAATACGCCAGCGCCGACCGCAACGCCAACAGCTATCGCGACCGCAACTGGTACACCGCCACCCACGCCGTCACCGACTGCTACGGCAACCAGTACGCCGTCACCAACAGCAACTGCGACTGACACGCCGACAGCAACCCCTACAGTTACATCGACGGCAATCCTTACAGCGACACCGACCGTTGGCATTTCGCCGACCGTCCCGCCCCGACGTCGGGGCGGGACGCCTGTTCCTACCCCGTCCACCACCGCGGCACCTGGGCAAAAGACGGCTGGTGGAAAGAATTGTTCGACGATGTATAGTGGGAGCGGAGATAGTGTGGGTTTGACCCTTGATGGCTCGATAGGTGCGATACTGGTGCGTAATCTCTGGATTATCCTGGGTGGTTCAACGCTGGGGACATTACTATTTTATATTTCCCTTTACCTGTTGAACCGCAAAAGAATGAGGTATTAGAGAACCGAACAAAAATGACACAACCAGCTATACTGCCTCGTGCAGTATAGCTGGTTGTGTCATTTTTGTTCGGTTCTCTATGAGAGAGTCCCTTCGGCAATTACTTGCTTACTGGGGGTACTACTCGCTTTTGGTCCGTGTTCGATGCTGATGGCAGTAACGTTATAGCCGGTAACATTTCCAGAAAAGGCCAGGGTGGCGGTTCCAGTCTGGCTATTCAACAAGCCAATGCTGGTGACGCTGACCGGTTGGTTGCCCTTTGTTTGTAGGAGCCAGCCCTGGTATACCTGGTTGCCACTAAGCTGTGGCAATCCATGCATGACCAGTACGGTCACGTTTTGGGACGGAAAGTACAGAAGTTCGCCCGTGGCTCCTTGAGCGGAAGCGAGTCCTTGCACTGTATAGGTTTTTGCTCTGGATGCTTGTTGCAGATTTGCCGCTTGTGCCACTTGCTGCTGGAGAGAGGAGACCTGATGAGACAGGGAGAGGTTTAAGGCCCCCATTCCACCAAGCAGGCAAAACAGCAGAACAGCAGCAGCTACCAGTACCCGTGGGAGCCAGCGTCGTCGTCGTGCGCCTCGCGGGAATTGAACAGTGCGTGAACGCTGTGTGGGCATCGCGGTCTGGCCAGCATCCTCGTGTATGGCGTTGATTACGCGGCTTTCCAGCGATGGTGGAGGGTTCACCTGTGGGACAGACAATGGTAAAAAGGCTACCGCAGAGCGCAACTCTTGTACAAGACGAGTACACTTCGTGCATTGCACGAGGTGTGCCTCCGCTTCCTGACGTTCAGCAGGTGTTACGGCGTCGAGTACGTAGGCACCCGACAATTCTTCAAATTGTTCGCAGGTCATTGTGGACTCTCCAATCTGTTCACTTGACCTTAATTACGTAAAACATACTCAACTAGATTACCTTGTATGAATAAATGCTCAGATTGCTGAGAATGTGCTGAGAGCAGATACCGTTCTGCGTGCGTTCTCTATTATACTATGTCGGTATGTGTGGATGTGCATCTATGCGTGTTTCATCGAATAAGTGAGAACAGAAAGCTAGCAGTTCCGTTTCATCGGGCCTGCGCCTCTCAACAGAATAGCTTATAATAAACATAGCATACCTTCTGTGTCCTTATGAAACGTGTAAGCAATATGGGCTGTGAACAATATGAGTTGTGAGAGATAATATGGATGTTTCTTACTTGATATTGGGCGAAAAAGTCGCTGCATCAGCTGGCATCGGCCTGTTAATTGGCCTTCAGCGTGAGTGGTCGCATAAAGACGCGGGCGTCAGGAGTTTTACTATCGTAGCACTGTTAGGAATGGTTGCCTGGCTAGTGAACCCGATACTGGCGTATATTGAGGTTGGTATCGTTCTCGCGGTAATTGCCCTCATCAATATTCATTTTATCATGGAAGATCAGCCATTAGAAGTCACGACTGCTATCTCATTTGCGCTAACCAATGTACTTGGCATGCTCGTTGGCGGCGGAAGCTTTTTTCTCGCTTTTGCTTGCGCTATTGTTGTAACCGCACTCCTCTCCTGGAAGACCGAGCTTGTGGCCTTTACCAGTAAGTTATCCGTTGTCGAAATTCGTGGCACGCTGTTGATGTGTTTTATTGTTGCCGTGGTGTATCCGTTGCTGCCAGATGGGTATATAGACCCCTGGCACATAGTGAATCCGCGCTCAATCTGGCTCACCGTAATTATCGTCTCTGCATTAAATTTCGTCAACTATATTCTATTACGTCAGCTGGGTATGAAGGGCATACGCTATGCGGCCATTCTGGGAGGACTGGTCAATAGCGCCGCTACCTCTGCCTTGCTGGGAGAGGAACTCAAGAATTCGCCCGAATTCGCCGTGGCAGCTACTCCCGATTTGCTGCTGGCGGACCTTGCGATGATTGTACGAAACGGCGTGCTGGTAGCTATTTTCTCGCTGGCTGTGGGACCACAGGCCAGCCTTGCCGTGCTGGTTGTGTTGGGGCCAATGGCTCTTGTGGCCGCTCTCATTGCTATATTTATGTTGCTGCGTTCGCGGACGAAAGCGCAGCCGCCTTCGCAAAAATCGTCGCTCAAGTCGCCGTTGGCGCTCAGTTCAGTAGTGAACTTTAGCTTGCTCTTCCTTTCGCTCACAGTGATTAGCGGACTGGCGCAGCGTTTCTTCGGCGCAATCGGTTTCCTGGCCGTGATTGTCTTTGGTTCGCTGGCAAGCGCGGCCTCGTCGTCTGTGCTGGTTGGCACACAGGTGAGTCATCACCTGATTGCTCCCACTCCCGCCTCTATCGCGATTTACCTTGCCTCGCTCGTAGGCTTGATCGAAAACGTGGTCATATTCTATGTTGTTGCCCGCAACCGGCACCTGTGTATCCAACTGGCCTTGCTCACAATACCAATGGTAGTTGTAGGCGGCCTCGCGGCAGGCACGTTGTTGTGGTTGGGGATATAAATTTGAAAGCATAAACATAAAGAGGAGAGGGACATTAAACAACTACAACTCCTTAAAAACATTTGCAAAATTTTCAAGAAGTAGACGAGAGTTGGGGGATTATAATATCCCTTCGTAGGTAAATACGCTGCTGGTTACAGATAGCGGGGCCGGGCCTATCTGCGAGGGATGGCTACCGGCACTGACTGGCGAAAATGAGTATAGCGTGAACCAGGTCATTGACAATAAGTGACAATATACATAGACAGAAGCTGAGGATAGGGATATGATAGGTTCAGTATAATAAACATTAACTGTCTGGTCCAGGAGGAAAACACATATGGCACAGACATCAGGGCGTCACTGCCCGGCATGCGGTACGATGGTTCCCGCGGGGCAACGTTTTTGCACGAATTGTGGCGCGGATATAACTTCCGCACAATCTGCCAGCCAGCCAGGCCAGTATGGAGGGGCAGCGCAATACAATCCTTCAATGCAACAGGTACCGCTTTATGCACAACCTCAGCAGCCGCAACAGCAATCAAATACTCTTGCGGAAATACTCGGCGCACTGGGGCTGCTCTTTTTCCTGCGTCGCTACCGACCAGGCTATCAAGCACGACGCCAGCGTCATGGGGCTTGCGGCTGCCTTGTCTTGCTGGTGATTTTGCTGATTATGCTTGGCATCATTGGATTTGCTGTCGGTGCCAGTCAATTCAGGCAGCCAGCTCAACGTCCGCACGGCTCCATTCAACACCTTGTAGGAAATGGACGATATGCTTATGCGCAAAAATCTTCTGCGGTGGCTGTCAGTATCTCCGCACAGCGTTCCACCTGTGTGATATCGGACCATTCAACGATGGCGTGCGCTCCTTCTCCGCCGGGGCCGAAAATGACGGTTGGGATACCGGCGGCAGCGAGGAGCGCGGAGTCCATCCAGCCGAACATGCTGCCTTCAGGAATTTCATAGCCGAGTATGCGCGTAGCTTGACGGAGTACCGTTTGTACAATGGGCTGATCGAACGAGATTTCAAAGGGATCGCGTACCAGACCCATTGTCATCTTTGCCTGAAATGTTGGATCGTTGGTTGCGATGCGTGCAAGTATAATAGATAGTTCGGCCTCGACTTGTTGCGCTGTCTCGCCGGGGACCGTTCTTCTTTCTATGCTGAGAGAGCAGTGTTGGGGATAACTGGAACGCTCCTGACCGCCGTGTATGAGGGATGCGTGAACGGAGCCATTGCCAAGCAGGCGATGCGCTGGTGTTGATTGCAATGAGGTAGCTAACGCTTCCAGTGCTACCAGCACTTTGCCCATTTTCACAATGGCATCAACGCCGAGATCGGGCAGCGAACCGTGGGCAGCCACGCCGATGGTTTCTACATCGAGCCAGACGAAGCCTTTATGCGCTGTGCAAATCTCCAGTTCAGTTGGTTCAGTGACGATAGCAGCATCGGCACGCCAGTGTTGAACAATCGATTCGGTGCCGATGCTGCCATACTCTTCATCAACAACGGCGGTCACAATGACATCCCCGCGCAATCCCCGCTGTTTGGCCCAGGCACCCGCGGCCATGATTGCCGCCAGCCCGCCTTTCATATCGTATGCGCCGCGCCCATAGAGCCGGTTATTCTCGATATAGGGATCATGAGGCCGCTCCATACCAGCAACACCGACGGTATCCATATGGGCATTCAACAGGAGCGAACGTCCGCCTCCGTTGCCTCGCGCAATGCCGATCACATTGGGACGACCCGGCGCGGCTTCATCCCACACGACTTCCAGCCCGGCCCGTTCAAACCATTGCGCTACGAAGTGGGCAATATTTCCCTCTCCGGCACCACCTGGCACGAGGTCGGGGTTGATCGAATCAATAGCGACAAGTTGTTGTAACAGTTCGACGACTTCGCTCATATGGCCTTCTTTTCCTGGTGATTTTTTCTA
The DNA here is from genome assembly GCA_035295005.1 of Ktedonobacteraceae bacterium. Classification (GTDB taxonomy): domain Bacteria; phylum Chloroflexota; class Ktedonobacteria; order Ktedonobacterales; family Ktedonobacteraceae; genus DATGJV01. The sequence continues at coordinate 7,843 of DATGJV010000191.1, forward strand.
TTAAACCCCAAAATCGCAGGGAGCGTAATATGCTTCCTACATTGGTACGTCCTCTATGTGAGTGGAGATGTACCACACATTGCCAAACGGGTCTTTTACACCCGCCACGCGGTCACCGTAAGGCTGATCGGCTGGTTCTGAGATTGATGTCGCACCCGCGTGGAGTGCGCGTGTATAGACGGCATCTACATCGTCCAGATACAGGTAAAGTGTTGCGGGTGATGGTTCGCCGTTCCAGGCACCACCGCCTCCGATCATCACCATTGAATTGCCAATCCGAACCTCTGCATGGATGCCGCCTGCAGAACCTGTTCCGCGGAACGTCTCT
>DATGJV010000192.1:0-4419 GCA_035295005.1 Ktedonobacteraceae bacterium
TAAGGGGATGCGGAAAGCTATCTCTCCAGGCTGTGCCGTCGCGATATAGAAGGTAACGGTCGGGCGAGCGTGGATAAGGTCATTGCGTAGCTCATCAGAGAACGCTTTAAGCGGACGCTCTCCATAATGTTCGAGGAAATGAACGGAGACATCCGCGTGACGGGCAAGAGCGGCTGTCGCGACGTGACGTGCGATATTCTCACGTGCGTAATCAGTCATAATAAAAACCCGGTCGCTTCCGGTGACGCCCATACAACGGACAGCATTTTCTGCCCCAAGTTGTACACGCTCTTCAAATGAAAGCTGCTCAATATCCAGCCCATCCTGGCCGGAAACAAAACTACGTGCCTGGTCTAACATTATATTACTCCTTAGTAGAAAACACAGGTATAGATTATTTCAGTGTGCGGGACGTAGCCAGTTCACAGAACATGGCGTGAAGAGACATACGCGAGTGCGCTGGAATAACGAAAAACCCCTACTGTTTATAGTATGCAATCGCCTGATATGTGGCACACTTACATATACGCATTGACGCGAAAAAATGTAACGAAACAAGACTTTGTGGCTAATTTGGCTGTACAAACCTGTGGACTGCGGGGTGAGTTGGCCGTACCAAACATCGCTACAAACGGGTATACTACTGTATAACAACACTTTGACAAAGGGGTAAAATTTCATGACAGCAACAAACACAGAGTTGTATCGTTCGATACACGCGCAACCACAGGCAATACGTACATTATTGACGGATTGGGATGGCCCGACGCAAGCGGCGGAACAGCTGGCAAAGACAGGCCGGGTGCTACTCGCGGGTATCGGCACTAGCTTTCACGCCGCGACGGTGGGAGAATACCTGCTGCGATTGGCTGGAGCAGATGCATGGGCTGTGCGCTCGTTTGAGTTTGTTCATTATCCACGTCCATTACGTTCCGACGATGGCGTGATTGTTATCAGCCATCGCGGCAGCAAAGTGCATGGAAACCTCGCGGTACAACGCGCCATCGAGGCCGGTGTGACAACGATTGGTATCACCGGCAAACAGTCCAAAATGCAGGGGCCGCATACCGTTCTCGAAACGGTAGAGCAGGAAACATCTTCCGCTCATTCTATCAGTTACACGGGTACGCTGACACGCCTGGGGCAAATAGCAGCGCGATTGGCACGCATACAGGGATTGACGCAGCAGGCACAACGGATTGAAACGGGACTGGCACGCATACCGGCGCTGATAGAAGCTATGCTGGCTCGCGAAGAGGCCATCCAGCAGATTGCGCAGGAGGCGGCAGCACAGCAGCGACGGCTGTACTTCGTAGGAGCGGGCCCGAATGCGTATACAGGGCCGGAAGGTGCGCTCAAAGCGAAAGAGGCTGCCTACGTCACCGCCGAGGGATTTGAACTGGAACAGGCTATTCACGGGCCGCAGGTCGCGTTTGAAAAAGAAGATGTGCTGATTCCCATCAGTGTTCGCGGTGGCGCACAAACACGCATGGCCGATTTCTTGCTGGCCTTGAGCGAGATTGGTTCCCGCGTGTGGCTCGTCGGCGATGCACCCGATGAGACTACCGCCGCCTTATTGCGGCACGAAGGCTGGTCCCGTTTCGCCATTGGCGATTACGCGGATTTGCCGGAAGAACTCACGCCGATACTGACGGTCGTTCCCTTACAACTCCTGGCAGATTTCCTTGCGGCGGCTCGTGGTGTCAACGCCGATAAATTCCGTGCCGATGTCGCAGCCTACAAACGGGCCGGAGAGCGTTTCCGCCTATAAACGGCTATTCCAGAAGAATGCAATGATAGGTGATATGGAGTGCGTCACGTTGCACCCCATATCACCTACTTCTGAATATCACAGTGGCTTTTTGCTTTCAGAGTAGTGGCCGTTTTGTTGAGCGCGGGTATGCAGGTCGCTTTCAGAGATGCCTTCTTGATCGCCATCATTGTTGGTATCATCGTCGTCTATGGGAGGCAATTCTTCGGAGCCATTAGTGTGGGTAGAATCTAACTTGACCCAGGTATCGAGGGCTTTCGCGTCAATTCCCTTGCGCCGGGTATATCTCCGGCCTATTTCAAATACGGCCCAGATAATAATAAGGGCTGCTACAACAAATCCCAGATAACCCGCTACAGTTGGATTCATGATTGAGGTGTCCTTTTCCCTACAAATGTATGTGCTGACGTTTGTTCGCTTATGCTCATAACCGCAAATAAGCATGCGCGACTACAGTTTCCACATTGTAGCGTTCAAAGGAGAGAGAAGTCAAGGGACATACCAAAGTCTCTTCCCTGCTCTCGTAAGGATGGGAATATATGAAAATAAGTAATTCCTACCCCCACAGCGGTCGGGAGAGGGAGAGAGGGGAACACCCGACCGCCAAAGAAGGAGTTTATGGAGTGAGTAAGGGGATTGGGAGAGCTATTTAGTTGTCAATGTTGCGAACATTTGTTCCAACACAAGGGATTTTACCACGAATAAAATCATCTGTCAAGCCTTTTTGGAACAAATTTTCTATATTTCGGAACATGATACAATAAACAACGGACACCCAGGATACCAACAAACAGACAACCATAGATAAAGAAATGGAGTATTTCGGATGGCAAATGTACAACCTTTACGGGGGATACGGTACAACAGCGAGAAAGCAGGAGACCTTTCTTCTCTCGTGACGCCTCCATATGACGTTATTTCTGGCGGGGCGCAAGAGGGTTATTATGCTCAAAGCCCGTACAATGTGATCCGGCTTGAACTGGGACAGGAACATGCAGAGGATACGTCCCTGAATAACCGCTATACAAGGGCGGCCACAACATTTTCTGAATGGCGGCTGGATGGCGTGCTTCAACAAGAGACGTTGCCGAGCTATTATCTCTATCAACAACGTTTCACTTACGATAATCAGAGCTATACGCGCACGAGTCTGCTGGCGCGTGTGTGGTTGGAACCGTGGAACAAGCGAGTTGTGCTGCCCCACGAGCATACGCTGGCAAAAGCCAGGAATGACCGTTTGCAATTGCTGCGAGCATGCGCAACGAACCTGAGTCCGGTCATGTGCCTCTATGATGACCCACAGGGGCGTATACGGCGGTTGCTTGGCAGATACGCGGCACAGGCCGAGGTACAGATTACCGACGAGGTGAATGAAGGGCATGTCTTGCAGCCGATTGCCGATGAGCAGGTAGTCGCCAGCATTGTGGATTTCTTCCTGCAGCGGCAATTGTATATCGCGGATGGACACCATCGCTATGAAACGGCGCTCCAGTACCGCGATGAGATACGCAACCAACGCCACGAATTGCTGGACGCCGACGCCGCCAATTTCGTGCTGATGGCGCTGATTGACCTGGACGATCCAGGACTGCTGGTATTGCCCACACATCGTTTGCTCTTCAACCTCAAGCCAGAGGCGCTCCAGAACGTAACGAGCGAGAATCTTGCGCGATACTTTACTGTGAAAACACTCGGAGCAACTGAATCGAGCGATGCATTGCTGGCACAACTGGCTGTAGAGGCCGATTCATCGCGCCCGGCGCTGGTGCTGAGTGTCGCCGGGCAAAACTGGCTGTTGAGCATCAATGAGCAGGGGCAACAACGCATGCACGAAAGCGGACATTCTGCAGCCTGGAACAACCTGGATGTCGCGGTGGCTCATACGCTGATTATCGAAGATATACTGGGGTTGAACGCGCAAGACATGACGGCGGGGACAAATATCCGCTACATGCGTGACGCGGATCCGACGTTACAGGCAGTGCAAACGGGCGAGGCCCAGGCAGCAATATTGCTGAACGCGACGCGGGTGCGCCAGATGTGCGATGTGGCGGATGCCAGCGACCTCATGCCACAAAAATCCACCTACTTTTACCCGAAACTGATTACTGGCCTCGTCATGAATCCATTATGGTGATGGCTTATGCATAACAATATTACTATCTGGAGCGAGCGGGCAGAAGACTACGATGCTTACCGTCCACGCCCGCCGATGGCGCTTGTGGGCGTGCTGACGCAACTGGCTCAAACGTCGTATCCCCGTTGCATGGTAGATATTGGGAGTGGTACCGGACTCTCTACTACTATCTGGGCAGAAGTGGCTGATACAGTGATTGGTATCGAGCCAAACGCCGATATGCGGCAACTGGCACAGCGGCGCAAAATGTCGAAGTGGCAAAAAGCCAACATTCACTTTAAGAATGGCGTTTCTACCGCTACGAAACTGCCAGATGAGAGCGCGGATATTGTCACCTGCTCCCAGAGTCTGCACTGGATGGAGCCAGAGCCAACGTTTGCCGAAATTGTCCGTATTCTGCGTCCCGGTGGTGTCTTCGCCGCCTACGATTACGATTGGCCGCCGACGTTGAACTGGGAGGTGGAAAATGCCTATAACGCATGTATGGAGCAGTTCGAGCGTGTGCGTGTTG
>DATGJV010000193.1:0-2310 GCA_035295005.1 Ktedonobacteraceae bacterium
CTTGCGGAGGTTTCGGAGTAATATGGCTCGTCTCCTGTTTCCGGTCAGGGAAAGCATGTTGTTCGTGAGCAATACTTTCGGGCAGGGAAGTCGAGGATGCGCTAACCTGATCGGCGATATCAAGCGCATGATCTTTGACCGTAGCCTCAAGCTCCTCCAGTAGCTCGCGGCTTTCCTCGCCCGTCGTCACCAGGGCAGTGAGCGTCCCTTCTAGTGCGGATAGTGCCTGTATCAGGAGAGGCAGAGCAATTACTTTCTCCAATGAGCCTTGCTTCATCAAGCGTATAAGCGTTTCAACATAACGGGCAATTGCAGAAAGGACATGGCAATTAAAGGTACCTGCGGTTCCCTTGATTTTGTGCGCCTTGCGTTCCAGCATGTGCAACCGGGCAACATCCAACATCTCTCCTGATTCCAAGTGCTGTACGCCAGTGCGCAAAACATTTACATCCTCCTCGATTTCACCGATGAAGAGGAGAAGCATATCTTCCTGCGAAAACTCCTCTATTGTATCCGCATGCAACAACGCTGATGCCGGTAGCCTCTCTGCCACATTCTGTGGAGTCTCTCCGATTGCCTCATCTGGTGAACCAGATTCACCGAGCTCGTCTACAATGAATTCCATTGCATCGAATTCTCGTAAGACGGCGAGGTCTTCGGCGGAAAGGTTCTCTTCGTGAAAAGGGGTTGGTGTATCATCCATGCGTGGCCGCAATCTCTAATTGTCGCACAATACCGGCGAGGAGTGCCGGGACATTCAGCACAATCGCATCTGCATGCATGCCTGTGATTAGCGAACGTCGCACAGGCATGTACCATGCAGGAGTGTTAGCGGTAGCTGTGTCGTCAAAAGGAAGAGGCAAAATATCACTTGTGCGAATAATATTGCTGTTACTATGGACAAGCAAGCCAGGCGATACATCATCAGCGTGAGCAATCAACAGGCTTTCGGGGGACGGGTCTTCATGCATACGCCCGGTGTCGCCAGTAAGATACAGCGTGAGGTCAACCACCACTATGGCGGTACCACGCCACGCTGCAAGCCCGGACACCCATACAGGTTTGCCTGGCAAACTGGTATAACGATGGGGCGGAGGTACTATTTCATACAGCGCCGACAGAGGTAGCAGGAAACGCTCTTGACCGCAAACGCACTCCAGATATTCCTCTATGCTCTCCGTTGGAGATTGCTCACGCATAGTCGGAACTATGCCTGCTAGCTCGTGGGCATAATTCCAGAAAGCTTCCTCGCTTAATTGTGCCAGATCATGCGCTTGCGACACGTCTAAAGACGCGGCAACGGTAGAGTCGTGTGTATTCATTGAATGCTTTGTAGCGCATACAAAACAAAGGGACTACCAATCCATCCTTGCATTGCGGGGATGGATTGGTAGTCCCTTCATGCATGTTATCAATAATAGGTTGGCACCCCCAGGTGTGAGTGCAGCGCGGAAATAACGTCCTGTGTTCGAAAAGGCTTCGTAATGTAATCCTTCGCACCTGCAAGGCGACCTTTCAGACGGTCAATCATGCCATCGCGTGCTGTCAGCATAATAATTACCGTCTGCTGAAACTGGGGCTTTGATTTCAAGCGGCGAGCAAATTCGTAGCCATCCATCCTGGGCAGCCCAATATCAAGAATCACAAGGTCTGGTATACGGGATAGACGATGTTCAGTTATCGCACGTAATGCTTCGATGCCGTCAGGAAAACTCACAGACTCAAAGCCTTCTCGTCTCAAGCTGGTTTCAATGATCTTCCGAACGGTTGGCGAATCGTCTATGACCATGACCAGTTTACTCATACTCATTTCCTCTTTCTCTCATTTCACTTCCATCAACCCACGTATCCACTCCCCAGATAGCCTTTTGCTATGGATACTCTTATTCTCAAATAGCGAGAGTTCAGCCTACTTTTAGCGACTAAACAGGAACGAGGCCAATCCTGCAACAGATAGCACCCACGAGTTCATATGGAACAATTGGATGCTATAGCAATAGTACCACAGAGATTCACAAAGTGCAACATTTTAACATAAAGATATTCTTAAAATTAGTGATATGTGTCATAAATGTAAGACATTATGTTTTTGGTAATTCTTTCAAGAACTTTTCTAAGGCTTTTGTGCGGTACTGTTGCGTGAAATTTACAATGTTGGAATGTTCGCTGCGCGGATGTTTCTGAAGTTCGTTCTGCGTGAGGGTACGAAGTAACAGGATATCTTCACTCCATGCCACATTGAGCATAATATCCGGCAGGTCCTCTTCGACTCGATGGGCGTCAAGCCTTTTGAGCCAGAGATGGAAAAGA
>DATGJV010000194.1:0-9937 GCA_035295005.1 Ktedonobacteraceae bacterium
TTGGGAGCCCAAACAGGCTCACATAGCGGTCCACCACTCCTTGATCCCACTGCTTGCTGACCGAGCGGCAGAAGGCGCAGTGCTGCGGGATCGTCAGGAAATCGTACAGGCTGTTGACCTCGCTCATATAGCCCACGCGACCCCGCACCTCCAGACTTTGCGTGACGGCATCATAGCCCAGCACACGCACGCTACCGCCATCCGGCTTGCGCAGTCCCAGCATAGTTTTGATCGTCGTCGTTTTGCCTGCGCCATTCGGACCGAGAAAACCAAAGATTGCTCCTGTCGGCACGGTCAAGCTCAACCCATTCACTGCCAGGTGGTCGCCATATTTCACCTCCAGATTTTGCAGATCAATCGCTACCGATGTCTTGCTGTCTGCTCCCGACTGATTCACTGTTCTCACAGACGTGCTACTCCTTTCCAAAAAAAACGCTCTTAACCAGGGATGGTTCCTGTGTGCCTGTCATCAATTTCCTCCCCTTGCCTGTCCTGCTGCCCGCGATAGAAGCGGGCTAATTCTCTCTCAAAATGGTCGCGCAACTCATGCTCACTGATTCCAAGATTGGCGGCATCACGCACCAGCGCAGCCATCTGTCCGAAGAGCGCATCACGCTGGTGCTGGCGCAGCACACCATGCAAGTTCGCGGTTACGATGGTTCCTACCCCCTGGCGACTCTCAATCAACCCCAGCCTTGCCAACTCATCATATGCCTTGACAATGGTATTGGGAGCAATGGTCAGTTCGCTTGCCAGTTGACGCACCGTGGGCAATTGATCGCCAGCGTGCAAGATGCCAATATCGAGCGCATGCGTGATTTGCTGCACCAGTTGCACATAGATCGGCACACCGCTACGCGGATTGACATCGAGCCAATTGGGCATCCTTCACCTCCTCTGCTAAATTGTATCATAGATATGATACATTGAAACATTGATACAGTCAAGTACAATGGGAGAATAGATAGGAAAGATGAATAATAGCATGTACAGAGGCACACTGCCTGGTATCCACAGGACAGGCTAAAAAGTTCGGTGTAGAAGGTTATTCATGTTCATCAGGGAAGCGGGTGAGTAGACAGAGCTTTTATGGGGCGGTCGGTATACTGGATTCACAGGTATTTCGCATTGAAGGAGTTCACGTATGTTACTGGCTGCTGATGGGCAACCACTGGCTATTTCTAATCATTCTAGCAATTTTTTACCCATAGAATTTTCACAGGTCGTTGATGTAAGAGACGTAGAAATGTATCTTGATACTATCTGGCAACGCTATTTTTCTGATGTGCCACGTAAGAATGAAGTATTGGTTGCATATTGTGCGCCGTGGAAAACACGGCTGGGTTTGATTCGTATGACGGTTGACGAGTCTATGTCGTTTATTGGCGTCAATGCATTGCTTCAGCATCACATGGTGCCTGAATATTTGCTGGTGATAACGATTGCGCACGAGTTAGTCCATTATGCACACGGCTTTGGCTCACCGCTCCCACGATTGTATACACATCCGCACGCGAATAATGTGGTCAATAAGGAACTGGCAAAGCGTGGCCTGGCAGAATATGTCCAATTGAGCGATAAATGGATTGATGACTGCTGGTTCGCATTTTATCAGAAGGAACGCGATTCTGGTTGGGCGGATATTCATGTGGATACAGACTAGTAGGGATGGCTTATGCAGATTAAAGTTATTTAGTAAAAGGGACTCGACAGTGCTTCGCTCGTCGCGGGGGGGTGCGCTAAAGCGGACCCCTACAGAGGTTTACAGGGGTTTTACAGGGTGTTTAGCGGGGTTTGCTGGGGAGGCGAAGGGGGACGGGGCCGCTCAGCAATCTGGGGGAGGGTTGGGGCGTGATAATCATCGGGAGCGGCGTGGTACGGGCGGTCTGAATGGGCGTATACTCGAGTTGGACGTTGCCGAAGCAGACAATATCGCCGGGTTCGAGAGGGTGCGGTGCAAGCAGGGGTTTGTCATTGACGGAGGTGCCGTTACGGCTGGCAAGGTCTTGCACAAAGTTACCATTGGTCTGGCGCAAGACCTGTGCATGGCAACGCGAGATGGAGATATCGTTGATCACGATATCACATTCGATGCCGCGTCCAATGCTGATGACCGGGCGGTCGAGCAAGAAACTTTGTCCAGCGAGCGGGCCGTTACGAATAATGAACGCGCCAGTGGTCTCGGTTGGCTGCGGATGGGGAGTCACCTGGTCAAGTTCAGCCGTATCTTGAAAGAGGGCAGGTGGAGTTTCGCCAGGCATGGATTGTGGCGGCTGTAGCGACTGTAGCGACTGTAGCGGCTGTGACAACTGCATATCTGGATTGAGTGTGGCATCCACTTGCGAGAAAGCGGGGTTGTTGCGCTCATCGTCTTCGAGTGGTCGTGTGGCAGCATAAACGTTGCTGTTGGCGGAATGCCAGACATGACGGAGAAGCGGGTCATCTTGCTCGCCGTTTGCTTCGGGCTGCTGGGCCTTCTCAAAGAGGAAGCGGTGCGAGCCAATTTCCAGCAATTCACCTGGCTCGATACACGCGGAGCCACGAATACGTTTGCCGTTGAGCAAGACGCCGTTCATGCTATCGCGATCGGTGAGGTAGACGGTGCCGTTATCCCAGGCCAGTTCGGCATGGTGACGGGAGGCGAGGTCGTCGTCAAGCCAGATTTCATTGTCCTCTCCGCGCCCAATGGTTACAATGGCGCGTTTGAGGGCCAGCCGTTGTCCTTTAAAGTTGCCGCCACGATGTTCGAGCCAGCCCCAGGGAGTCTCTTCACTATAAACAAAGGGCGCAGGTATCCCTGGCAAGCTATGTGGAATCCGTTGCACAGTCGCCTCGTTGAGACGAGTAGTACGCCGCTGGTGTGGCACCGCTATGGCCATGGAGGCGGTGGTTGTGCGCGGCTGCGTAAACAGGCAATAGGCAACGGTGATGCTCAAAGGCAAGAGCCAGCCCCAGAGAGCAACATAGGCGAGGGCAACCTCTATTTCGGCGTCCGCTAATGTCATTTGCGCGGCAGTGAAGCGCACATTGTACCAGAGTATAGCGGGTAACAACAATAGCGCAGAGATAGCGCAGGTCACGATAACTCCGGCCAGTTGCCGGGTCGTGCCGCGTCTTCGCAACGTGGTATAGAGCGAGTTCACCGTCATCGCGAAGATGCAACAGGCTAACCCGCCATAGCAGCCGTAGCTGAACCATGTTGGAAAATCTCCAAAACCCACACTGTTCGTTGTCGTATTCTCCTATACGTATCTATATCATTGGTTGGATACCGGCGTTGCGTGCGTCGCTGATTACAATTGTATCAACGATGCTGTGCTGGCTAATGTCTCGTTGATAGGTCGCGTCGGTAAAGATGTTGGCGGAATCGCCGGCTACGTTATTATTGGCTTCAACGGCATCCCAATATTCAAAATGGCTATTGTTTGGCGTCACGGCAACACCGAGAAAGGCGTGTCCGGGAACAATCACGATTTCCGCATGCAGGCCAATATGCTCGACCGCCGAGGCCAGCAGCAAGGTGAGTTCGATGCACATTCCGCTGCGCTGTTGCAAAACCTCGAACGGCAATTTGATATTTTCGGTGGCAACGCTGGCGCTGTCAGGGCCTGCATAGGGTACGCTGGTCTGAACGTAGCGCATATGATAATCCAGGCGCAACGCATCATAAATAGCGTCAACCTGGGCAATGACGTCTTTGCTACTGGCTTTGTTGTAGCCAACCATCGCGGTGGGTATTGGAGGCGGTTCAGAACCCAGGCGAGCGGCAGCTTTTGTCACCAGAGTGCCAATAGCAGGATCGTTAGGTGTTACCCACGCGCCAATTTGCAAACGATTGGCGGCAACCCACTGCATGAGCCAGCGCGAGCGCAGCAGTAGCGAACTATCGTTGAGATAATACAGGCGCTTGTTCGTATCGGTCACCTGGACATGCAAGGAGGTCGTGTCATCAATAGTTAAGCTGCGCAGTACATTGGGCAGGAGTGGTGGCGTAAAGTTCGCCGTCTGTACCGTCGAGGTTGCGTTGACGGTATGTGTTAAGCTCCGGGTAAAGCCCGCGATGTTCACATTGATCACCAGCGTCATTGGCGTGTTGCTGCTGTAGGCAACAGCAAAAAGCGGATTATGGGTGGCGACATCGAAGGGATAGAATGCACTAAAGAGAGTGTCGGGCGCTTTTACACAGATACGCACAGGAGTCTGGCCCCCGCAATGCTCAGCAAGCGCAACGGTGCCTTTCTGCGAATTCGTATATGCCTGGAGGCCGTTCACGACATAGAAACCAGACAATCCGCTTAGCATTCCAATCGCGAGGAACAGCATTGTAAGTTTTTTGCCCATGTTCTTACCGGCCCCTTGCCTGACAGGCCACGCTCCACAAATATTTGACAGATGTACCTCACGGGAAACTGCCGGGGCTATTATATCATCTTGTATCATAGCAGGCAAAAACAATAGGACTTGTGGGTAATAAGGGATGAGGAACAATTTTCAAAACCGGTAAAAGCTCATCTAGCACTGCTAGATGAGCTTTTACCGGTTTTGAAAATTGTTCCTCATCCCTCTTGCAACTCTGGACAGGCTGATTCGTAAACAAGAGCAGATACATGGGATCTATTTTGCTAAATGGACAAAAGGGACAAATGATAGAGCATTGTATGTCTTGATGAAAGGAAACAAGATGTTTATCGCGCCATTTCTGAACCTGTTGTACAGGGGGATTGATGGCATTGCCATCTTCGTCTTCATTTTCTGGCTCTACACGCTGGTAGATTGCATTACAAAGGAGTCTTCGGAAGGCAACGATAAGCTGGTGTGGACACTGGTTATTCTGCTTGTTCCTCTGATTGGCTCGCTCCTGTACTACTTCATGCGACGACCCGAACGCATTAAAGCTTTAGGGCATTAGCAGCAGAAAAAGCAAACAGGCGCAATACCATGTCATGACGTGACATGGTATTGCGCCTGTTTGCTTTTTCCTGTTGTGACCATGTGCAAACGCCAAACGCCTGTATATATGTACATTGTTTTGAACCTCCGCATGGGATTACAATGAAGTCTCCCAAAGTGTTCTACTTTTTTAAACGCTAGATTGGATTCTTCTTTTGCTATGGAAAACTCTTCTTTATTAAAAAGTCCTCGTATTATGTTGCCCTCCGCATTGGAGCCATTAAAAGACAAAAATTTTGCTTTATTCTGGTGTGGGGCGTTTCTCTCAAGTATTGGCTTCTGGATACAAACGGTTGGGCAGGGCTGGCAGGTGTTGCAACTGACCAACTCGGCCTTATTGCTCGGCCTCGTCGTATTTTCCGCCACGCTGCCCAACATCGTGCTATCGCTGTTTGGCGGGGTGATTGCTGACCGTTTCAACCGGCGCTGGCTGCTGATTATCACGCAGACGGCCTATATGACGACGGCCACATTGCTGGGCGTGTTGACCACGCTACATGTGATAACAGTATGGCAAATTATCGCGCTGGCGCTGGTGAACGGTACATTCAGTTCTGTAGGTTTTCCCGCGTGGCAGACTTTTATCGGCGAACTGGTGCAGCCGGAGCAGCTTCGGCAAGGCATCGCGTTAAACTCAATGCAGTTCAACCTTTCCAGGGTAGTTGGCCCGGCCATTGGTGGAATTTCTGTCGGTATCTTTGGTATCGCGGGTTCCTACTATCTGAATGCCCTCAGTTATCTCGCGGTGCTGTTCCCTCTATTCATCCTGCACACGGTGAGGAAGCAACGCTTGAGCGAGCAAAAGAGCATGTGGAGAGGTCTGGGCGCGGGTCTGCGCTATGTGCGCCAACGGCCAGAATTGCAGATGATTTTGCTGCTCCAATTTCTGATCGCCTTTCTCGTTTTTCCGTATGTGACGCTGCTACCAATCTTTGCCGGTGACATTTTTCGTATAGGGGCAACAGGTCTCGGAATACTGAATGCTGCCGCCGGAATTGGCGCTCTGATCGGTGCAATTCTCGTTGTTTTGCTCACGAAGCGCATCAAGCACAGCCCACGGGTACTGGAACTGTTATGTGTGGTGGGCGGTGGTACATGCATCGCCTTCGCACTCAGCAGAAGCCTGCAACCTTCGCTGCTGTTGTTGATTGTGCTTGGCTCGTGTACCGTTATGTCTATGACCATTACAAACACGACGGTGCAATCCATGACGCCGGAGGACAAGCGTGCGCGTGTACTGAGCATCTGGGTAATGCTGACCTTCGGTATCGCGCCGCTGGGCAATCTCGTAGCTGGTTGGGTTGCCCAGATGCTGGGTGCGCCTTTGACGCTGGCCTTCGGCGGCCTGTTGTGTGTGGTTGGAGGGCTGGCTGTTGGGCTGATACAGGTGCAGAAATTGGCGCATGGTGGACAGGTTGAAGATGTTGTCGAGGAACAATTGGTGCGGGTAAGGGAGGTGGGGAAGGTGTCGTAAGGTTCATTCAATCGGTACAAAATAGCTCTGAGAGCCATTTTGTACCGATTGAATGAAGAGTAGTGACGGACCCCAGCCTCCCTACCCCAGGGAACTGAGGTTATGTGCTACAGCGTTGCGGTTGTATACTGCTCGTGAGCAGAGGTAGCCGACGAGAGCGAGGATGGCGCACCAGGCGATGGCGAGGATGGCGCTGTTACCAATGGGCGTACCAAGTAGGAGACCGCGCAGGGTATCAATGACGGGCGTGAAGGGCTGGTATTCGGCGAACCAGCGTATCCCGACGGGCATTGATTCCGGGCGAACAAAGGCGCTGCTGGTGAACGCCAGGAGCTGGAAGATGAGGGAGAGGCTGTTGGCTCCCGCCGGCGTTTTGCCGATCAAGCCGAACAGCACCCCCATCCATGTGATCGCAAAAGTGATCAGCGCGATGAGGCCGAGGGCAGCAATCCAGGCAACGGGACCCGCGGAGGGGCGGAAGCCCATGAGCAGCGCGACCGCGATAACCACGATAACGGTGAGCATCGTGCGAATCAGGCTCCCCAGAACCATCCCGGTCAGCACTGAGGCGCGGGAGATCGCCATCGTGCGGAAGCGAGCGATGATGCCTTCGCTCATATCCATGCAGAGGTTTAACGCAGTTGTTGAGCATCCACTGCCCACAGTCATGATGACGATCGCGGGCGCGATGTAATCTATGTAGGTAATGCCGTGCGCTACTCCGTCAAGACCGACGGTCATCGCGCCGCCGTACACGAAGGCGAACAGCACCAGCATGATGAGCGGCACCAGCAGACCACTGAGCGTTATTGAGAAGAAGCGCAGCGAGTGCATTATATCGCGGCGCAACATCGTTGCAGAATCGCGCAAGGCAAAGGAAAGATTGGTCATTGTACACTCTCTTTCTGTGTTTCAGGATGGCCGGTTAAAGCGAAGAAGACATCATCAAGGTCGGGAGTGTGAACCGTTACTCCATCAACCACGATCTCTTCATGGTCGAGGCGGTCGAGTACGGTCCGTAGGGCGCGGACACTGCCATCGGTCGGGACCTGGAGTGTGAGTTCGTTGTCGTCGTGTATCCCGTCGCCCACGATACTGGCGGCCAATGCAAGGCTACTCGCGTCAGCGAATTGCAGACGAATGTGACCGCCAGGAATGCGGCGCTTGAGTTCGTCGGGGGTTCCCTCGGCAACCAACTTTCCATGATCGAGAACCGCGATGCGGTCGGCAAGCTGGTCGGCTTCATCCAGGTACTGCGTCGTGAGCAAGATTGTGACGCCTCCAGCCACGAGATCGCGGATAATCTGCCACATCGTTTGGCGGCTGCGCGGGTCCAGGCCGGTGGTCGGCTCGTCGAGAAAGATGATGCGGGGGTCGCCCATCAAGGTCATCGCCAGGTCGAGCCGACGCCGCATGCCGCCGGAGTAAGTGGCGGGCCTCTTTCTGGCCGCGTCGGTCAGATCGAAGCGGTCGAGCAGCTCCGTTGCACGCCTCCGACCTTCAGAGCGGCCCAGGTGGTGCAAGTCTGACATTAAAAGCAGGTTCTCTTCTCCGGTCAACAGGTTGTCTATTGCCGAGAACTGGCCGGTGACTCCGATGGCAGCGCGTATTGCATCGGGTTCGCGGTCCAGGTCATGGCCTGCAACTCGCACCTTGCCACTATCGGCGCTGATGAGCGTGGACAGAATCTGAATCATCGTGGTTTTGCCAGCGCCATTGGGGCCGAGCAGCGCGAAGGTTGTTCCCGAAGCCACATTCAGATCAATGTCGTCGAGTACTAGATGGTTGCCAAACGATTTGCGCAACCCTTGTATTTCAATCATCATAGTAATACCTCCATGTGCTATAATACAATTCACTGAGACGCTAAGATGTTTATCAAAGTTTATCTTAGTTATTAAGATAAATATAATATACACGGAGGGAAAGAAAATGTCAAGTGGTTCTGAGAGAAAAAATACGAATGTGGCAGGTGAGCTTGCGCAGGAGTTCCGGCAGTTCAACGGACTCAGCGCGTCCTTCTTCCGGGCGGCGGCTGCACGCAGTGGAATGACCGTGACGGACATGCAAGTTATTGATATCCTGGATAGCACAGGGCCAATGACCGCGGGTCAGCTTGCCGATCTGACAGGGCTTACCACCGGGGCGATTACCGGGATGATCAACCGGTTGGAGGAGGCAGGGCTTGTACGCAGGGAGCGCGACCCCAACGATGGCCGCAGGGTTATCGTCCAACTCGAAAGAGACAGGGACGCAATGCACAAGATCAGCCCCATCTTTGATGACATGGCGAAAGCATGGGCTGACGTGGCGTCGCACTATAATGATGAGCAAATGGTCTTCCTCTTAGAATTTCTTCAACTCAGCAACGCGCTCTCGCAGAGAGAGATTATGCGCTTGCGAGAGGGGGCAGCCAGCGAGGGAGAAAGCTTTTCCGCACCATTGGAGCATGTGGAGAGGGGTCGGCTCGTGGTCTCCTCCGGTCTTACGCAGCTGGTCTTACGCACAGGCGACGCAATGAGCGAACTGTACCAGGCCAACTTTGAGGGGACATTGCCAGACGTAAAGGTCAAAGAGGGGGCTGTCAACATCCGCTATCCGCGCCGCCTGTGGATGCTCACCGGGGAGCAACGCCTGGCTGAAGTCATGCTCAATCCCGCAGTACCCTGGGAGATTGTGCTTCAAGGTGGAATAGCAACTATCAACGCCAGATTGGGCAGTCTCAATCTCGCCGGACTGGAAGTTAAGGGGGGAATGAGTTCGATCCGCCTGGAACTCCCCACGCCATCCGGCATGGTTCCCATACGCATCAGCGGAAGCGCATCAGATATCACCGTTCGCCGCCCTGCGGGTGTCGCCGCTCGCGTTCACCTCAAAGGCTGGGCATCTACATTCATTTTCGACGAGCAAACCTTCAGCAATATGGGCAATGACGTGCGGATGCAAAGCCGGGATTTTGAGCCGACTGAGCCGTATTACGATATTGAAGTGACAAGCTCGGTTAGTATGGTGACAATTACTACTGATTGAGGACGGACTCAGGCGCGAGCTTGCCCGCAAGCGGCAAAGAGGATGGAAAAGGAATTATAGAGAAGGAAAACGAGAAGAGGTATACAAAACCTGGAAATGAAGGTCTTGACTTTCACGTTACGTGATACCTTATACATAGAAGAGACTAACAATAACTGGAGGACAATATGTATCTTATCGGAGAATTCTCTCAAATTTCGCGGGTTTCCAGGCGTTTGTTGCATTACTATGATGAAATCGGGTTATTAAAACCTGCCCTCATCGATCCGCACACGGGCTATCGCTACTATAGTGCCAGACAATTGCCGCGCCTGAATCGGATTCTGGCACTGAAAGAATTGGGACTTACACTTGATTCCATCGCAGTGATGATGCAGGCCGGTGTTTCGGACGAGGAAATTCACGGCATGCTGCTCCTGCAAAAAGCCGAGTTGGAGCAAACGTTGCTGGAAGATATGCAGCGATTACGGAGGATCGAGGCGC
>DATGJV010000195.1:0-10959 GCA_035295005.1 Ktedonobacteraceae bacterium
TGCTGAGCCAGTGGAATGATGCCGCAGTTGAAAACCCTTATACGCAGGATGCCAGCCTGAGCCAGTTGTGTCAGCAGCGAGTCGTGCGCACACCCGATGCTATAGCCCTGGTTTGCCAGGTACACCACGCGGAGGATGAACAGTGGCAGCATATTACCTACGCGGAACTGGACCAGCGGGCAAATCAGCTTGCGCACTATCTGCACAGGTGTGGAGTCGAGCCGGAGGTGCGTGTAGGACTGTGCATGGAACGCTCGCCCGACCTGCTGATCGGTCTGCTGGGCATCCTCAAAGCAGGTGGCGCGTATGTACCGCTCGATCCTGGCTATCCACAGGAGAGGCTGGCATTCATGCTGGCAGATGCCCAGGGTGATAGTTCCGGCAACGATCAACCGCTCCTGTTGCTCACGCAACGGAAATTGCTGGCCCGGCTTCCGGCTTTGCAGGCTTCCCATATTCAGGCCATTTGCCTCAATGATATATGGACGACTATCGAGCGGGAGCGCACTGAAGCTCCTGCCGTGCGTATTTTTCCAGGGAATGCCGCCTATATCATTTATACTTCCGGCTCGACCGGCGTGCCAAAGGGCGTAATAGTAACTCAACAATCGCTATTGCATCACTGTGTGACCGTCGGCAGACGTTACGGACTGGAGGCCGGTGATCGCGTGCTGCAATTTGCATCCATCAGTTTCGATGTTGCGCTGGAAGAAATTTTGCCTTCGTGGCTGCGGGGTGCAACTGTTGTGCTGTGGCCCGAACCCATTGCTCCGTCACCCGCTGACTTCACACGCTTCGTGGTGGCGGAGCAGTTGACCGTATTGAATCTCCCTTCTTCGTACTGGCATGAGTGGGTAGCGGAGCTAGCCCGCCCCCGGACACCCCAGGCACAACGCCCTGCCAGCATCCGTCTCATGATCGTCGGCAGCGAAAAGGTCTCACCCGCGCATTTCGTTGCCTGGCGTAATATCATGGGTCATCGTGCCACCTGGCTTAACGCCTATGGTCTCACTGAAACAACCATCACTACTCTGGTGTACGAACCAGAGAACGAGAGCGTGGCAGAACAGATGGCCTCTGTGCCTGTCGGAACGCCGCTTGCCAGCATGCAGGTCTACGTGCTGGATGCACAGCAGCAACCTGTACCGGCAGGTATGCCAGGCGAGCTATATATTGGCGGTGCCGGACTGGCGCGAGGATATCTCCACCGGCCTGAACTGACCGCAGAACGCTTTGTGCCGCATCCTTTTAGCGAAAGACCAGGGGCATTACTGTACCGCACAGGTGATCTGGTACGTGTTCAGCAGGATAGCGTTTCATCTGCCCCTGGTAGAGCGTATCTTGAGTTTCTGGGGCGAACAGATACACAGGTCAAAGTGCGCGGCTTTCGCGTCGAATTGGGCGAGATCGAGGCGCTGCTGAGTAAACATGCTGCTGTGAACGATGTTGTCGTGCTGGCTCGCGAAGACAGTCCAGGCGATAGTCGGCTCGTGGCATATATCGTACCTGCTCAACGCTCGCCTTTCCTGGTTGCTCAGTTGCGCACCTATCTTCAAGGGAAGTTGCCCGCGTATATGATGCCGACTGCCTTTGTGTTGCTGGATACATTTCCACGCGGCCCATCCGGCAAAATCAATCGCCGCGCTCTACCAGCACCGGAACGTCTGCATATACGCGCTGACGAGGAGTACATAGCTCCTCGCACGCCTGTTGAAGAGATGCTGGCGGTTATCTGGGCTGCGGTGCTGCATCTGGAGAGAGTCAGCCGCACAGATAACTTCTTCAAGCTCGGCGGCCATTCATTGCAGGGGACGCAGGTTGTGGCGCGACTGCGAGAGGTCTTGCAGATTGAGCTACCGGTGCGTGCCATCTATGACGCGCCAACCATCGCCGCCCTCGCTGTAACCGTCGAAAAGGTCAGACAGAGCAAGCAGGGATCGGCCATTCCACCCCTGCGGCCTGTCGAGCGCACGGATATGCTGCCTCTCTCATATGCACAACAGCGGCTCTGGTTTCTTGACCAGTTACAGCCTGGCAGCCCTTTCTATACCATGTCCAACGCCTTCATCATCAGCGGCCCCCTGCACGTTGCGGCGTTGGAGCAGAGCCTCAATGACCTCGTGAAGCGTCACGGGATTTTGCGCACAACCTTTCCGGTGGTTGATGAACAACCGGTGCAGCGTATTGCGCCAACCTTATCACTGCCGTTATTGGTAGTTGACCTGAGTGAACTGGGACGGGGTACAGCACAGGAGATCGAGGTGCAGCGCATTGCACGCGAAGTGACGCGGTTTCCCTTCGATTTGCAGCGTGGGCCGTTGCTGCGCCTGGTACTGGTGCGTCTGGCTGCGAATGTACACATGCTGGTATTGACACTGCATCATATGATTGCGGATGGCTGGTCGGGCGATATCTTCTTCTCGGAACTGGATGCGTTCTATACGGCACACACAGGCGGCCAGCCCGTTATGCTGCCGGAACTGCCGCTGCAATATGTGGACTATGCTGTCTGGCAGCGACAATGGCTGCCCGCGATTCGTCAAAGTGATGAAAAACAGGGGCAGAGCGAGATACTGGAAACGCAACTGGCGTACTGGCGTGAGCAATTGCGAGGAGCGCCCACGCAACTTGAGCTACCTTGCGATCATCCTCGTCCCGCCGTGCAGACGTTGCGAGGAACACATGTTGCTTTCGCCTTGCCCGCGTCACTTAGCCGGCAATTGCAGACATTGAGCCAGGAAGAGGGAGTGACGCTGTTCATGCTGTTGCTCGCAGCATTTCAGGTGCTGCTTGCCCGTTACAGCGGGCAGACGGATATTGTGGTAGGTACACCGGTCGCGGGACGGGTGCGCCGTGAGACGGAGGGCTTGATCGGGCTTTTTCTCAACACGCTGGCCCTGCGCACCGATCTATCAGGTGAGATTTCGTTCCGCGAACTGCTGGGCCGCGTGCGTGAGGTGTCGCTGGGTGCATACATGCATCAGGATGTGCCTTTCGAGAAGCTGGTCGAGGAGCTTCAGCCCGAACGCACCATGAGCCAGTCACCGCTATTCCAGGTATTCTTTGTGCTACAGAACATACAACCTGGTCGCGTCAAGCTATCTGACCTCCGCCTGGAGCCAATCGGAGTAAGTAGCGAAACTGCCAAATTTGATTTAGCGATGGAACTGGTGGCGACACCGGCGGGTCTGGAAGGTGTGGTTGAATACAACACCGATCTGTTCGAGGCGACCACTATCGAGCGCATGATAGGACATTACGAAACGTTGCTGCAAAGCATTGTTAGCAACATTGCGCAACCAGTTATTACACTGCCGTTGCTGACACCCTCTGAAAGACAGGTCTTGCAAGAATGGAATGAGACAGGTAGACTCTATCCACAACATCACCTGTTGCATGCGCTGTTCGAGGCGCAGGTGGAACGCTCACCGGACAGCGTGGCGGTCGTGTTCGAGGGTGAGCAAATGAGCTATCGCGAATTGAACGAACGCGCAAATCGCCTGGCGCATTTCTTGCAAAAATTGGGAACAGGACCGGATATGGCGGTGGGTATATGCCTTGAGCGTTCGTTGGAACTGGCGGTGGGCATGCTGGGCGTGCTGAAAGCAGGAGCGGCCTATGTGCCACTTGACCCTGAATATCCACAGGAGCGCCTGGCATGGATGCTGGCTGACGCTCAGGCCAGCGTGATATTGACGCACCGGCAATGCCACATCATAGTTTCCACGTACCAGGGCCAGGCAATGGTAATAGACCTGAACGAGCAATGGCCGGAAATAGCGGCTGAGAGCGGGAAAAAACCGTCGAGCGCAACGAGGGCGGAGAATCTGGCTTACGTCATCTACACGTCGGGTTCTACCGGCCAGCCCAAAGGCGTTATGATCTCGCACAGGGCTATTTGTAACCGACTGCTGTGGATGCAGGAGGATTTTCTGCCATTCGCTGGAACGGACCGCGTACTGCAAAAAACACCTTTTAGCTTCGATGCCTCGGTGGTGGAGTTCTACGCGCCATTGCTGGCAGGTGCCTGCCTTATTCTGGCGCGACCGAAGGGCCATCAGGAAAGTTCGTATCTTCTCGAGACCATTGCCAGTGAACATATCACTATTCTTCACCTTGTGCCGACGCTGCTGCGCAATATGCTTGAAGAACCTGACATCGAGCAATGCAGCTGCCTCCAGCGCGTGAATTGCGGCGGTGAGGAACTACCAGCCGACTTGCAGGCACGCTTTTTTTCCACATTGTCGGCGAAGCTCTACAATTTTTACGGGCCGACGGAATGCGCTGTTGATAGTAGTGTCTGGGCCTGTGAGCCGGAGAGCCAGCGCCAGAGGATACCTGTTGGCCTTCCGATTGCCAACATGCAAATGTACATTCTGGGGCCGCAGTTGCAGCTCATGCCGGTAGGCGTGCCTGGAGAACTCTATATTGGCGGCGTTGGCCTGGCCCGTGGGTATCGCAATCGTCCTGATCTGACGGCAGAAGCCTTCATGCCTCATCCTTTCAGCAATGTACCGGGAGAGCGTCTCTATAAAACCGGAGACCTGGCGCGTTGCCTGGCCGATGGTGCCATCGAATTTCTGAGGCGTGTAGACTTCCAGACCAAATTACGCGGCTTCCGTATCGAATTGCAGGAGATCGAGGCCGCTCTGGGAGCGCATCCTGGTGTGCGAGAAAATGTCGTCGTGAGGGAAGATATCCTGGGCGACCAGAGGCTGGTGGCTTATATTGTGCCGAAAGCGGAGTATGCGCCGTCACCTGCTGAATTGCGCGGCAGCTTGCGGGAGCGATTACCGGTCTACATGATACCCTCCATATATGTGACCATGCAGCAGTTGCCTCTGACTACAAGCGGTAAGGTTGATCGCTCCGCGCTCCCCGTACCCGATTACGGGGGAGACATTACGGGATCGCACAGTGACGATAGTGGTGGGCGTGCTGAGTTACGACCATACGAAGAGGTTCTGGCGGGTATTTGGGCGGACATCCTTCGTAGCGGACGCCCCGGCACGGAGCAGAATTTCTTTGACCTGGGCGGCCATTCGTTGCTGGCAACGCGCATGATCGCACGTGTGCGGCGGGTGTTTCAAGTAGATGTGCCGCTGCGGGCAGTCTTTGAAGCGCCAACCGTGGCAGAGCTGGCGGCCTGGATCGAGTCAGCCCGCAATGGAGCTGCAAAAGAGGTGCTGACGCCGCCACTGGTACCGTGTTCACGGGAGAGGCTGCTGCCTCTCTCTTATGCACAGGAACGGTTGTGGTTCCTCAGCCAGCTCGAACCGGAGAACCCGGCCTACAATATTCCGTTTGCGCTGCGGGTGCGCGGATTGCTCAACCTGGACGCGCTGAAGGAAAGCCTGAATATCCTGGCGCAGCGGCACGAGGCACTGCGCACAACGTTTGCCGTGCATGATGGTATACCCTGCCAGGTGGTTGCGCCTCCTTTGCCGCTCAAACTGCAGGTCATAGACCTGAGCCACCTCGCTGTCCAGGAGCGCGAGCAGGAAGTGCAGCGCCGCACAACGAAAGAGGCGTTGCAGCCTTTCGATCTGGACGGGGCAGCATTGTGGCGCAGTATGCTACTGCATCTGGACGCGGATGAACATATTTTGCTCTTCACCGTGCATCATAGCATAGCCGATGCCTGGTCGCTGGATATCCTGCTCAACGAACTGAGCGTGATCTATAGCGCCACTATTGCCGGGACATCGTTCACTTTACCAGAGGTGCCTCTTCAGTACGCTGACTACGCTGTCTGGCAGCGGGAATGGTTACAGGGGGAGGCCCTGGAGCAACAGGTAGCTTACTGGCGCGAACAATTGCTGCACGCTCCGACGGTACTGGATTTGCCAGCAGACCATCCCCGTCCGGCGGTGCAGTCGTACCGGGGCAATGTCTGCGCATTCGCCCTCCCTCCGACCTTGAACCATGAATTGCAAGCGTTAAGCAGACAGGAGTCCGTCACACTGTTCATGACGTTGCTGGCAGCATTACAGGTGTTGCTGTTGCGTTACAGCGGGCAGGAAGACATCGTGGTAGGCATACCTGTTGCGGGGCGCACACGCGACGAGATGGCAGGAGTAGTTGGCAATTTCGTCAACACGCTGGCCCTGCGTGCCGACCTGTCAGGAAATCCATCATTTCGCGAGTTGCTTGCACGTGTACGAGATGTGTGCCTGGAAGCGTATGCGCGACAGGATGTGCCATTTGAAAAGGTTGTTGAGGTTGTGCAGCCGGAGCGCAGCCTGAGCCATCAGCCGCTCTTCCAGGTCATGTTGCTCCTGCAACATGAACAGGCGGGTGGCCTGGCCCTACCTGGATTGGACCTGGAGCCCCTGGTGTTCGACAACCCCACCACCAAATTCGATCTCACCGTCGAGTTTGTAGAAACGTCCGCCGGTTTGCAAGGCGCGGTCGAGTATAATACTGATATTTTTGAACGAGAGACTATTGAGAGGCTGGTAAGACATTTCCAGCAGTTGTTGCTCGGAATCGTGGCCAATCCCGATCAGCACCTTTCCGCGCTGCCACTGATGAGCGAAGAAGAGGAACACCATCTGCTCGTTGAATGGAACGCAACTGCAACTGATGACATTTCTCCTCTCTGCGTGCATCAACTTTTCGCGCAACAGGCGGCACGTAACCCTGGCGCGGTCGCCCTGACTTACAGGAGCGAACAACTCACCTACGCACAACTGAACCATCGCTCCAATCAACTGGCACGTGTACTGCACAAACTCGGCGTGCAACCTGAAAGGGTGGTCGGGCTGTTCATGGAACGATCGCTGGAGATGGTCGCTGGCGTACTGGGCATTCTCAAAGCGGGAGGCGCGTATGTGCCGCTGGACCCGATCTATCCGGCAGAGCGGCTGGCTTTTATGTTGCGAGAAACGCAGGCAGCAGTGGTGTTGACGCAGCAGCACATGCTGCAAAAACTACCACCATATGATGGACAGGTTCTATGTCTGGATAGCTTAGATAGCCTGGATGGTCTGGATAGTGATCGGGAGTCATCGGCGGATGAAGATGCGGTCGGTCTCGACTGCGCAGTAACGGCGGCAAACCTGGCGTATGTCATCTACACTTCTGGCTCGACCGGTCTGCCCAAAGGAGTTATGGTGACGCATGGAGGGCTGAGCAACTATCTGCGCTGGTGCATACAAGCGTATTGTGTGGAACAGGGGAGCGGCTCGTTGCTGCATTCCTCGCTTGCCTCTGATTTGACAGTTACGAGTCTGTTCGCGCCCCTGCTGGCGGGACGGTGCCTGGAGGTGTTGCCCGAAGAGGAGGGCATTGATGCATTGGGCAACGCTCTGCGCCAATCACAGGGCTTGAGCATGGTCAAGGTAACGCCCGCGCATCTGACACTGCTTGTCGGGCAACTGGCGCGGGAAGATGTGTCCGGTCGCACACATGCTTTCATCATTGGAGGAGAGGCGTTACTACCGGAACATGTGGCCTTCTGGCGTGCCAATGCGTCGGAAACTCGATTGATTAATGAATATGGGCCGACGGAGACCGTCGTAGGCTGCTGTGTTTACGAAGTGGGGCTGGATGATGATTATGCTGGCAGAAGCGTGGTGCCGATAGGGCGTCCCATCGCCAACACGCAACTCTACCTGCTTGACGCCGAGTTGCAGCCGGTTCCCGTTGGCTTACATGGAGAATTGTACATTGCTGGTAGCGGTGTGGCTCGAGGCTATCTCAACCGTCCCGACCTGACGGCGGAGCGATTCTTGCCCTGTCCATTCAGTGACGAGCCGGGGGCGCGTTGCTACCGTACGGGGGATGTAGCGCGGTATCTGCTTGATGGCACTATCGAATTCCTGGGGCGCAATGACTCACAGCTGAAACTGCGCGGCTATCGCATCGAGCCAGGAGAGATAGAGGCTGTCTTGAAGGGGTACCCAGATGTGCAAGAGGCTGTCGTTATGCTGGAGGAAAGGGATATGGCAATGCATGATGCGCATAATGGCAGCGCCGGTTCCGGCCAGGAGAAGCGTCTGGTTGCGTACCTTGTAGGGCAGCATGATACAACGCTCTCGTTTGCGGAGGTGCGTGCTTATCTGCATCAGCGTTTGCCCGATTACATGATACCGGCCTCCTGTGTCCAACTGGACGCGCTACCACTCCTGCCCAATGGCAAAGTAGACCGGCGCAGTTTAGCCACTTTGGGTCGTACCCTGATGTCGCCCGATGCCAGGGCAGGAGAAGGTGAACCGCGCAACGCTGTGGAAGAGGCGCTGGTTGCCATCTGGAAGCAGGTGCTGGGTCGCGCCCACGTGGGCATATTCGAAAATTTCTTCGATCTGGGCGGCCATTCCCTGCTGATTACACAGGTGATCTCGCGGGTGCGCGAGAGTTTGCAGGTTGAACTGCCGTTGCGGACGCTGTTCGAGAAACCCACCATCGCGGATTTTGCCGGGGCGATTATCCAGCAGGAACTGGAGCAGGCGGATAGCGATGAGTTATTGCAACTGCTGGCCGAAATAGAAGAATTTTCGCTGTAAGGAAGGATAGTGCATTGAGTATTCGTGACTCTAGCGACTCCGGTGAGCGTCTCGCGAAACTTTCTCCTGAGCAGCGCGTCGCGTTGTTTCAAAGATTGAAGGAAAAGCAGAGAGGTGAACAGGCTGTAGGCGGGCTGATACAACGCCAGGAGCGGAATGTTCGCGCTTTCCCTCTCTCGTATGCGCAGGAACGCCTCTGGTTTCTGGATCAATTTGAGCCGGGTAGCTCCGCGTACACTATCGCACAGGCGCTGCTGCTGCGCGGTTCCCTTCATCCGAAAATCTTGCAGCAGACGCTTGCATTGCTGATCTCGCGGCACGAAACGCTGCGCACGACCTTCGTGGCAATAGATGGGCAGCCGCAGCAGGTGATTGCCACGGCAGGAACAGTGGCTTTGCCACTGATTGATCTGCAAGGGCTGGCGAAGGACGAGCGCGAAGTCGAAATCACACGCCTGGCCGATATGGAGGCGCATCGTCCCTTCGATTTGACACGCGGCCCACTCCTGCGCGTGACCCTGCTCCGACCGGAGCCGACTGAGCATATTGTGCTGCTCAGCATGCATCACATTATTTCTGATGCCTGGTCCGGCAGCATTTTTCGGCAGGAGTTGTTGACCATTGTTGCGGAGCTTGCGCGGGGAGCCCCTGTGGAACTACCCGCGTTGCCCATTCAATATGTAGACTTCGCGCTATGGCAACGCCAGCGGTTACAGGGAGCGGCGTTGGAGACGCAGCTTTCATACTGGAAGACAAAACTCGCTGCTATCCCTGTGCTACAATTGCCCGCGGACCACCCGCGCCCGTCTTTACAGACATTTCGGGGAGCGGCACAATCCCTCGCGCTCAGCGAGGCTCTGACGAAAGCGTTACATCGTCTGGCTCGTCAGGAAGGGGCCACGCTCTTTATGATCCTGCTGGCCGCGTTCAATGTTTTGCTCTACCGCTATACAGGGCAGGAGGATATCGCCGTCGGTTCGCTCATCGCCAATCGCACTCGTGCTGAGATTGAAGGGCTGATCGGTTTTTTCGTCAATACGCTTGTCCTGCGTACCGATGTCTCAGGTAATCCGACGTTTCGCGAATTACTGCAGCGCGACCGCGAAGTTTGCCTGGAGGCGTATGGACACCAGGATCTGCCCTTTGAACGACTGGTGGATGCGCTGCAGCCCGAACGCAGCCTGAGCTACTCTCCGCTCTTCCAGGTAATGTGTACGCTGGAAAATATGCCCGTCCTGTCCTCAACAACCACTGAGCATGGCAGCCTGGAGATATATGCGTTGCCCACCGGCACTGCTACATCAAAGTTCGATCTCTCGCTATTTCTTTCAGAGAGCCAGCATGGTCTCACTATGGAGGTAGAGTACAATACTGATCTTTTCGAGCCTGGAACGATCCAGCGCATGCTCACGCACCTGCGTATCCTGCTGGAAGGCATCGTTGAGCAACCAGGTTGCAAAGTGGCTCAACTCCCCTTGCTGACCGGAGAGGAGCGGCGGCAATTGTTGGTCGCGTGGAACAGGACCGAGAGTGAGTACCCCGATCATACCTGTTTGCATGAATTGTTCGAGGCGCAGGTTGAGCGAGTGCCGGAAGCTATCGCGGTTGTTTTTGAGGATGAGTTCCTGACGTATCGTGAACTGAATAGCCGTGCCAACCAGGTGGCACATTACTTGCGCAGACATTGCGGCGTTGAACCGGAATCGCTGATCGGGCTGGCTGTGCATCGGTCGCTGGCAATGCTGACTGGCATGCTGGGTATTCTCAAGGCAGGAGCGGCTTATGTACCCCTTGATCCTGATTATCCGCGAGAGCGTATAGCGTTTGTGCTGGAAGATGCACGGGCGGCTGTACTGGTAACACAGGCTTCGTTGCGAGAACAAATGCCAGCGCACTCTGCTGTGACTGTCTGTCTGGATAGTAATTGGGAGAACATTGCTCAAGAGCCAACACACGAGCCTCGCCATCATGGGTTGGCTGAGAACCTGACCGCGACAGCAGAGGGTCTGGTATATACCATCTATACATCCGGCTCAACAGGCAAGCCGAAGGGGGTACAGATTACTCACCGGGCCCTGGTCAATTTTCTTTACTCGATGAAGGCGCAACCTGGACTGGCGGAGCAGGATACGCTGCTGGCGGTGACGAGTATCTCCTTTGATATTGCCGGACTGGAACTCTTTCTGCCATTGTTGTCAGGCGCACGGCTCGTCATTGCCAGCAGGGAGGCGGCGCGGGATGGTGAGCAATTGCGGCAGTTGATTGACAGCAGTGGGACCAGCGTTATGCAGGCGACTCCGACGACGTGGAGAGTATTGCTAGAGGCTGGCTGGCGCAGTAGCACGAGTTTGCGTATGTTATGTGGGGGAGAGGCGTTACCCCCTGAGTTGGCGCGGCAATTGATAGAACATGGGGCAACGCTGTGGAATATGTACGGCCCTACAGAGACAAC
>DATGJV010000196.1:0-6133 GCA_035295005.1 Ktedonobacteraceae bacterium
TCGGCACCAATGAGGGCATGATCGCCGCCATGCAGCCTTTCGCGCTCCTGACCAATATCATGAAAGGCAACTGCCGCCCAGATAGTAGGAAGATGGCCGCCTTCGTGTGCCTGGATCGTATCCGCCAGGGATATAACGCGCACGAGATGGTCATAATCGTGCGCGGCATCTTCACTACCCTCACGAAGCATTGTTTCCTGGGCTAGCTTGA
Source organism: Ktedonobacteraceae bacterium (assembly GCA_035295005.1). Classification (GTDB taxonomy): domain Bacteria; phylum Chloroflexota; class Ktedonobacteria; order Ktedonobacterales; family Ktedonobacteraceae; genus DATGJV01. The sequence continues at coordinate 212 of DATGJV010000196.1, forward strand.
GCAGCCACTCGCGTAGTTCCATCACTCTATTTGATTTTCGCTTTCTAACGCTGGTAGTGTAAAGATGAAACGACTGCCTTCACCAGGAATGCCGTTACTCTCGACGTGGATAGTCCCGCCGTGCAAGTGTATTAATTGGGCGACGATGTAGAGACCCAGCCCAACGCCGCGAGTCTTGCTCCCTTTGACACCTGGCACCCGGTAGAACCGTTCGAAGAGATGGGTCTGCTCTGCTTTAGGAATACCAGGCCCCTTATCCGCAACGCATATTTCTATGAATGTATTTCCGGCAAATTCTGTACTCTGGCGCAGCGAAATAGTAATGGGGCCGCCCATATCGCTATATTTTATGGCATTTTGCAGCAAATTATCAAGTATTTGTTGCAATCGTGCGCTATCCCCTTTGACAAGATAGGGGCAGGCACCTGGAGTAATCTCACAATGAATTTCATGGAGTGTTGTCGTTGCACTATGGCGGGAAGCGACTTGCTGTACCATGTCGGCAATATCCACAATTTTTGTTGTAAGCGTCAACTGCCCTTCGTTGAGTTGTGTTACCTCAAGGAAGGTATTCACGATATTGGTGAGTTGGCGGCCTTGCTCTTCAATCGCGGTTAAGCCTTCAGGGATATGCTTTGGTAAATCCTGGCCGTTATACTTACGAAGCGCACGTTGCGCCATTTGTGCTTGCATCATCAGCACTGTCAATGGAGAGCGGAACTCGTGAGCAGCGATTGCCAGAAACTCGTCTTTGAGCGCGTTTGCTTCACGCATGGCCTCTTCGCGGGTGTGGGCGGTGGTCGCCTCTTGTTGCCAGCGCGTTTGCTCGATAGCAAGGCCAGCAAGCTGGGCAATGCCTTCAACAACTGCCATGTCCCAGATACTAAATTCATGTCGGTGCTGTTCAGAAGTGGGATCGCTTTCATGGTTGGGTGTCCGGTCAAGCATCATCAGCCCAAGCAGATGGTTACTATGGGTGATGGGGGCGGCAAGTACTGCAATATGATTGTGCGGCTGCGGCTGGTCGGGGCAGCGGTCAGCATTAATAACCGTAGCGTGACCGTCTAAGATCACGGAATGGAACTCGTGCCTGGCAGAGGGGTTGAGCCAGAGGTCCTGGTCAGTAATCCACTGTGTTTCACTATCCGCTGTGTAGCCAACGGAGAACAATGGAGCGAAAATATTGCGTTCCTGGTCATATATCAGGACAATACCGCGATCACAGTTCAAGGTTTCCAGGGTGTGAGTCAGGACGCTGCGTAAAATAACGTGAATATCGGTTACACCCGAAACCGCCTCCGCGACATGCAACATCGTTTCCAGTGCCTTACGAATGCGACGCTCGGCGCGAGTTTGTTCTGTGACATCGCGAAATGCACTCACGATGCCTATTAGTTCTTGCTCGCTATTCAGCAAACGTGAGGTGCTAACTTCCACGACACGCTCCACGCCGTCAATGCGGCGGGTAACGAAGCGTTCTCCCCGAATGTTTTCGCCACGTAATGCTCGTGAGAGAGGAAAGTCCTCTTCCATGATGGGTTGTCCACGCATGGTATAGGTTGGGAAGCGGGCAAGGAACGAGTGGAGCGATGCAGTGGCGTTCATCGGCAAACCAAGAAAATAGGAGGCGGCATTGTTGCGTACTACGACTTCACCGTCCAGGTTGAGGACGGTAATTCCTTCTGTCATGGCCTGGAAGATGGCATCAAGGGTGTTGGCACGTTCAGTTGCCAGCGCGACGGATTGCCGTGCTTCTGACAGCAATCGTTCTTTTCCAATTGCCAATGCGCATTGTGCAGCGATATCCTGAGCGAACGCATATTGCCCACGGGTTGGGCGATGCTGAGCATTCTGATAACCTATAAAGGTGAAACCAACGCAACGGCTCGCCTGTGCAGGTTGCTGTTCCTCAGAGGGATCAACGCCGGCTATCAAGGGAACTACCATGACGTTAGAGAGACCCAAGCTGTGAAACCAGTGTTTCTCGAAACCATGAAGATGCTGGCTCGTGACATATTGCGGGATGCCAGTGGAGGCGGCCTGATAGCACGTTGGAATATCGTGAAGGGCGACGGTCAATGGTGTATCCGGGGTTGGTTGCTGTGGACTTGAAGTTATTACATGCAATGTTTGTTGATGGAGCAGGGCCACTGCGCTACTGTCGGCACTCAAGCCGTGTGCCAGGTGTTCGGAAGCAATTGCTAAAACGGAGAGCAAGCTTTCACCTGAATTGACGGTCAGGGCGACTTGATAAATAGCACGCGCACGCTCTATCAGCCGTTCGGCTCGTTTTCGCTCTTCCTGCGCTTGCTGGTACAATTGAGCATTGTCTATTGCCTGCGCAGCCTGTTGCCCGATGGCGCGGGCCAATTGTTGTTGCGAAAGGGAAAATGTGCGCTGGCGGTTGGGATCATCAAGCGACATCATGCCTACAGTACGGCCCTCGCGAATAAGTGCTACCAGTAATGTGGAGCGTACAAGAAATTTTTTCGCGAACTGCCGCAAAGAAGGTTCTGCCTGTAAATCTTCTAGCGCAAGCATCCCATTTTGTGCCAGTAGACGGCGTAATACTGGATCGCTGAATGGTAAGGGATGCTGATACCATTGTCGGTCGCCTGCACGTATGTTGTCCTGGCTGAGCTGTTGGGTCGAAAGATAATAGGTTGCTGGAAGAAACATATCGTGATGGTTATCTAAGAGCCAGACCGCGCACCGCTCAACTTCACACACTTCGGTTGTGCGCTTCGTGAGTACCTGTAATATGCGATTGAGATCAAGCGAGGACGCCAATAGCTCCGCTAACTCACGCAAAATCTCACTTTCGCGTAAGGCAGTGCGTAACCTTTCTTGTTCCTGGTCGCTGGTGGATGAAAACTCCTCACCTAACATACAGATGCCCTCTAATGTAATGTGCCGATTTGGATTGATTTGAATTGCTACAGGGACGAAAAAGTTTGAAGACAGTGAAAATCACTATCGAGGTGCTGGTAATGGGAATTTTAGCAGATGAGTTGGGGGCGCGTCAAGCGCAATAGGTCATTTGCCCCCGGACTTCTTGTATCATAACCGATAACACTATACAATACATCTGTCTGACCAGTGTCAATAATGGAAGGAACGTTTCAATGGTGTTGAATATAGGTGTTGATTGCAGCGCGAATGAATGGAAAACGTGCTTGATGGAATATGGCCGCTTGCTACAACTTAGCTCGTTTACCGATACTCTGGCAATGCTCGCATACGTTCAACATATATGTGCGCATTATCCCGAACCGACTATAGCGCTATCTTCGGACTTGAATACGTGTTTTGCTGCGTTGCCTACACTGACGGAGCAACAATTTTATGAAATGACCTTGTATCGAAGTAACCAACCGTGGGGTGATAAGCTGAAAGGACTTTTTATAGCTATCGGTGCTATGAATCTTCGTAGTTACTGTATCCCTGCTGTTGCATATGTTGATAGCATTCCAACTTTTCGTAAATTAAACCGGGCAGATATGGGAACAGCTGGCAATCTTTGCGCGATAACCACAATTCTCTCACGTATGCGAGAGCGAGAGGCGGCATGGTCGGAGATGCGCTTTCTGTACCTGGAAGTGGGACATATGACGAAGAGTATTGTCGTGGTCGAGGATGGCTATATTATCAATGGTATTGGAACTCAAGAGCACGTATATCGTGGCAACTGGCTTGATGAGCGGAAGAGTGACGCGCTTGTAGAAGAAGCTTTTTGGGAAGGTTTGACGCAAGATTTAGCAGGGTTAATGGCGATACACCATTTTGAAGATATTGTTGTGCGCGAACAATCTACGGCGGAGGAAGACATTCGTCGCAAGGACGCGGTAATTGAGCGATTGGGTGAACACTATCAGTTATACACATTTCCGGGTTACGAGTCTGAAAAAGAGGGCTATGACATAGCGATTGGGGCTGCACTCATCGCTGAAGGATTAGCCTATGAGGGACCGACGGCTGAGGTGGTTGAGCGATTGCGATTGCGCGGTGTGGTAAACAATGGGTTTCATAATGTAGCGGGGACAGAGCATGCGCCGTTGCATGCCCTGTCCCCGGCAGATGGGTGAAAAGCCATGTTTCAGGTCCGCCGGTGCCTGAAGAATAGCTCTACGAAAAATGCAAGAGTAGTTCCTGCCACAGCTTCCAGTACCGGCACTAATTTTGAAGAGCCTTTCTGACGCTCTTTTTTCGCTTTCTTGCCCTGATGATCTTCACTCTGCTCTCGCCGTACAGATACTGCTACCTGCTGTTTTGGTTGTCCCCCAGTAGTTGTTGTTGCATTATTACTGGTTGTGGCGGCATCGTCAATATGGGTGTCTTTCGCGACTTTTGTGCTGGTCGAAAGACCTTTGTGCGATTCTGCTGCTTGCTGCTCTCTATCCTCCGGCGATTTTGGCAGGTGGCTGGTAGTGATATGTACCATAGACACAATATCGGTCGGTGTGGCCTTCACATGCTCTGAGATGAAGGCGTTGACCTCCGCGCCTAACAGGAGAATCACGGCAAAGTAGTAAAAGAAAATGAGCAGGATAATGACGGTACTGATTGAGGCGGCATAGCCTGTCAGGAAGTGCGACACATAGAGTGGGAAAAGGGTCAGGTAAATCACCATCAAGGCTGCCGCAACGACAGAACCAAGCCAGCTATGCCGGAGGCTAATATGCTGATTGGGTACTACCAGGTAGATAGCTTGAAACAGGATATAGGATGCGATGAAGCTACTGAGAATACCAATCAAGAAAACAGCAAATCCGTTGGAAAACAGGACGCTTAATGACGTGCGCTGCAGGAATGTGAGGGCAAAAGTCGGTAATGATGAGGCAAAAACCATAATGGGAATAAGCACAATAAACAAGATAAGCATGCCAATTGCCATCAGGTTCTGGCGTACTACTTTGCGCTGGCGCACATGATAAATGATACCGAAGCAGCCTTCGATAAGGATGAAGAGTCGTGAACCGTTGAAGATGGCAAGTACAATCGCGATAATGCCCAGGATACCAGAATCTTTGTTTAATTGCTTCGTGATCGAATCTATCACGCCTGGTGAGGAGATTGTACCTGGGAAGGCATTCATCAATTGTGACTCAAGGTTGGAATATGCTGTGTGATTTAAACTGCCTAAAACGAGCCCAAGAATAGCCAGCACAGCAATGGCTATAGGGAATATAGCCATGAGCAGGTTATACGCGAGGGCGGCGGAAAAATTCATTACCCAGTCATTACTGAACTTGGTTAAAAACTGCTGTAGTGGCTTTGCATCTTTTTCAGCAGTCTTTGCCATTTTTTCAACATCTTGTTTAGCCGCTTGCGTGTCTTTTCCCTGTACTTTTGTTGCCATTGCGGCACCTCTCTTCCGATAAGTAATCCCATCATCCTGTACTACATCACGTATGAATTGAGAGAGACGTTTCATTCTGTATTCCCTATCATTTTGCAACATTGTCGCACCAGGTTACGTATAAAATGCGGTATAGTATGGGTATGAACACAAGCTATGATGATTATCCTGGATGAGGATGTAGATGAGTTCACAACCGCCACCAAAATCGTTTGCCGCGCTCCTGTGGGATGTCTTGCGGTTGAGTATGCGTTCTCTCTGGGGCAATCGAGCGAATCCCGCGCGAGCAATGATGGAGCGCCAACAAGCCTTGCGGGTATTGGGATTACCATCAAATGCCACACCGGAGCAAATCAAACGTCGCTATCGCACACTTGCGAAACGCTATCACCCAGACCGGGGCGGCGACCAACACGAGATGCAGCGCATTATCGCTGCCTACGAATTTCTGAGCAAAGAACGTACCCGCTAATCGCTATGGAAGTGGCGCTCCGCAATGGTTGCAGAAACGTTTGCCCGGACGGACACGCTCACCGCATTGATCGCAAAAGATGGCGGCAGAG
>DATGJV010000197.1:0-13261 GCA_035295005.1 Ktedonobacteraceae bacterium
ACCGGTTTACCGAGTCCGCATTGAGTCACAAGTATCATCTCCAGCGGGTTTGCACGAGCCAGGCGCACAATCCCCCATATTGTGTGCCTGGCTTGTACTCAACCTCTTTTTGTAGATTGTCGAATTGCCCTCATTCTCTTATAATAACAAAAACAGAGGAACATCTCTGCATTAGGAGGAAGTCATTATGTCAAAACGTAGGACATCACAACAAGTACCAAAAGAGATGCAAGAGCGTTTCGACGACATCACTCAGTTAACCGATGCCTTCAGTCAGGCTCACTTGAACGACGAATATGCATCCCTCATACGTCAGATGACGGCAACGCTCTGCCGGAAACGACCTTCGCCCCTGAGTACAGGCAAAGTTGCCACGTGGGCTTGTGCGATCATTCACGCGCTTGGTTCAGTGAACTTCTTCTACGATAAATCTCAGACCCTCACGTTCCCTCAAGCCAGATAGCCAGCTACTTTAGCCTCAGTCTCAGTACCATGCAAGCCAAATCCAAACAAATTCGCGACCTCTTAAATATAGATTTGATGGACCCCGACTGGACGCTCCCCTCAAAGATGGACAGCAATCCAATGGCCTGGATGATTCAAGTCAACGGCCTCATCATAGATGCCCGTCACGCTCCACGATGGGTTCAGGAGGAAGCGTTTAATAAAGGGTTGATTCCGTATATCCCGGAGAATTGAGGATCAGAGGATTACATTACGAATCACCATCACCGAGCAGTTCTTGCAGGATGCTCCGAAGCTCGTGCATACGCTCGGATCCCAGCAGGGCTGTGTATTCTGCCTCTATTTCTTTTTTCACATGATAAGCATCAACTAAAAATTGCCGACCAGCATCCGTAAAAACAATGATGTTCGCTCGCTGGTCGGTCGAATCGGGAAGCCTTTGCACGTATCCCTCACGCTCCAAATCAGCGATGATCCGCCCGGCTGCCTGCTTTGTGATACCCGCTCTCTCAGCTAACACTGTTGCCTGGGTTCCGTTGACATCAATATGTGGCAATAGCGACGTGTGAGCCATGCTCAAGCGCGTATGTCCGCGTTGACGCAATTTACGCAATGCTCGCTCGCTAAAAGCACGATGCGCACGCAAGAACAGGCGGCCAGTATGCTCCTGCCGCAGCTCTTCAATTTGCTCAAATGTCAATGGCTCCACATCTTTCCCCTTGACAAATTAGTAACCGCAGGTTACTATATATATGTAGTAAACAAGAGTTACTATATCGCAGAGACACATGTTTGTCAACTGAAAAAAGGAGAACATTTCATGCCCATTATACACGCTGCTCAGGCGGCACGCTTTGACCTCGATGGCTTTCATTTTCTTGGATTCACCTCGCCGAGTCGTGGCGCAACAGAACTCTGTACGTGGCAACTCGATGTTGACCCAGGCGCGACAAGCGACGCTCACCGCCTCAACCACGAAGAAGTCTTTATTCCTCTTCAAGGAACTCTTTCAGTCGTGCTTGATGGTGAAGAGATGGAAGTGACCGCCGGTGATGCCTGTGCGGTGCCAGCACAATGCTTGCTCCAGGTCGCGAATCGCAGCAATGAATCCGTGCGCGCCCTTGTGTGCGTTTCCGCAGGTATCAAAGCCATTTTTGCCGATGGACGAGAGATAGGAACGCCGCCCTGGGCTCAGTAAGGAGCGTCACTCAGAACCACGCAGAGTGACTGGAATGCTTCTCTAAGCATTCCAGTCACTTTTTAGCAGACGATTGTAATTCCTTAATGGCATCTTTTGCCACCCACCGAGCCGTCTTAGAATCCATCTCTAAAATCTCGTTGGCGCATGTGAGGGCCAGTGTGCGCAAATGGCTGTTGCGTTTCCCGATCTGGCGCAAGGCCCAGTTGACGGCTTTTTTGACAAAATTGCGCGAATCGATAGCATAGTGCTGGATAAGGGGGAAAAAGGGTAGGAATGACTCATCGGCAGCTTTTTTGTCATGCACTGCCAGTTCTGCCATCATCACAAAACCCGCACGCCTGACAAACTCCGGCTCTTGCTGGCACCACTCGACCGCTTTCTGGTAGGCATAAGGCGTCCTATCAAATAGATTGCCACAGACCTGATCGCACACATCCCACGTATCAAACTCGTTGACCCAATCGTCCATTTGCTGAGCAGAAACAAGCGGGGCTTCATCAATCATCGAGGCCAGGATGCGTGCCTCGTGAATACCCGAAGCCCATAGTTCTGCCGCGAGTGTGTGGTTGCGCCCAATCTCTTTTGCCATTTTGCGCAGCATGGGAATCGAGATACCCAGCGCATGGGCAGGTGTAATACCAAACCGCGCCATAGCTTCGACTGCCTGTTTATTTCCCTGTTGTTGCAAGTTCGCGATAATTTGCTCTGATGTCATATTAAGAAAACTCCCTCGCCGTTTCGGGACAGGTATTGACTGCGAAGGCTTACCCGGAATAGGCGCACACACCAGCACGCGGCGAATTTACCATTGGCAACAGCATCTCTTCTCCGCATTCGTGATCGTCCGCGCAGGTATCACACAGATATCCTTTGTCTTCGTAGATACATTCAGAGCAGATGCTGGTAGCAGGTTTCCCGCATATATTGCATGGGATAAGCGGCACAGAATTCCTGGCGATGATCTCAATACCCTGCCCATTCCCTTCTACCTCTCGTTCTGAAACTACCTTCAACTTCAGTTCTGTGGTTGAGCCGAAATCATATTCGTAGGAACATGTTTCTCCTGGGCCGAGTACTTTGTCCAATCTGACGCGCATACTCCTGTCATGTCTACCCCAGCCATCATCCAACCTCGCTTCGTCCACAGAGTAATGAACACCTCCAATCTCAAAAGCACTCAGATGTCCGCAACACTCCAGCCAGATATTTCTGAGAAACTTATCCAACGTTGCCAGCGTCGTCCCGGTTGGGACTTCCAGATGCATCCAGTACATGGGTAAGTCGCGCCCTTCCACAACGAGATGAAAAACCCTGGTTTTTTGCGGCTTCGCATGCCCTGTTGGTTTTGCCTGAGCGGTTGCTCGTTGCTCACAGGTTTCCAGATGCCGTGTCATGCCTGACTTACTCATCTCTTTATGACAAAAGGTACACGTTCCCTTTGATGTTTGTCTCGTCAAAAGCTTCCTCCTTTGCTTAATGCTCATTCTCTGTTGGTAATAGAATACAATACGAACAGCAGGAAGAAAAGTCTGGCTACCAATCTATCCATCTATGGTAAGATAGGGCGATTACAAAAAGTCTGCCTGTTAGAGAAAACATGCATGGATATTTTTAAGAATAACCTGAAACAACACAAGAAATCTGCATAAAAGAAATAACAGAGGTCCAAAGCACTCATCCGTGCTTTGGACCTCTATTGTAAATGTATCTACAAGCGTTTACATACCATTCTCGAACTCGTTGGTTGGCTGCTCGAATTGCTTCAGCCACATGCCGAGCTTCAGTAGTAGGACGCCAACCTTAGCAGCTGTGCGTCTGCTCATGCTCCAACGACGCCAGGGCAAATGCGCCAGTAATCGTCTCTTTTCCATCTCGCGCCGAAGATCCTGATAATAGGCTTCACGCGCCTTTTCATAAAGGTATAACATGTTGGATTGCCTCCTCATTCAATGTATAACAGATTTCTTTTTATCTTATGTTGTTCACACATTACAAAGTTTGTTGTGGGTACCTGGGGCGTTCGTCAGCCTGAACTTTCCTTCTCACTGGCGATGCATCTCTTCCGTACTCTAAAACAAAGGACAAAAAAACCGTGGGATTGCAGATTGCTGCTAGCACCCACGGCCGAGGAAGTCTTTTCCCTGTTCTCTCTTATCCTGAAGAGGGAGGACCTTCTCTGGAGATGAACGCATGCAGGCAATGTGCAATATGGAAGGTACGCGGTAGAACAAGCATGGTTCCAGCGCTACCCAGCATCACACAGATGCCAACAGCATCTTCATCGTGTCCGTGGGGCCGGTTCTGCCACTGTCGTGTAATTACCATCATTGCCATTTCCTTTCGTGATTGCTATACTCCGGGTGTCAGGTATCCTCCGCGAATAACCTCGGCGGATGAATTAGAAACGCAGCTTGCATTTCTTTTTCTCATTGGATAGACGAGAGTTGTCAAGATTTTTCGGAGGCAGCTTTTGTTTAGCTCGGCTGGTACTTGATTGCCTCGACAAAAGCCGCGTGATCGCGTTCAGCCTGGTCCGCATATGTCTCGGCAAACGTAGCGATTGCGCGATCAAAGATATCGCTTGTACCTAGATAGCCGCTAATCAGCGCGGGGTCGCCGGAACGAGCGTGGGCGCGGGCAAGCGCCCAGCCACAGAAACGACAATACTCGATGAAACCTTCCGGTATCAGTGTCGCCAGGTCTACCGACAACTTCATGTCTCGTAGCTGGCGGATATAGAAATCGGTGCTTCCCAGGCGTGTCCAGCCCAGAAAAAGGTCGCTGGCCGCCTGCATCAGACGTTGCCCGCTCACCACGCGCTCTGCATGGTTGGGATGGGTACCTGAACCGAGGTGGCGTTCCAATACCGAGCTTTGCGCTTCCTTGATTTGCAAGAGAAGCGGGTCGTTGTTGTCGTTTCCTAGCAGCAGTACGACATAACAACGAGTGCCGACGCTACCGACGCCGACAACTTTTTGCGCGACATCCACACAAGAATACTTGCTGAGCAGCACGCGCCGGTCTTCCTGTATCGTTGGCCGGTACGTCTCCACCAGACCTTTCAATTGCTCACTGAGTACTTCGTCATCGAGGTGCATAATCAAGGGAGGATCATCCTTAATGCGGTGTTGCCCCTCTATTTGTATCGTGAGTTTGGGGAATGCCTGTGAACTGGTGCGCTGGCTCGCCTTCTGGCTCTGTTTCTCGATATACCAGCGAAAGGTGCGGCGCACGAATTGCAGTGAACTCTCGTAATCAATGCGCGAGTACCAGACATCAATGGAGCGCATCTGGCTATACGTACACATATGTTCTCGATACGACTGCACGCCGCTCAAAACCGCCCGTCGGTTGATTGCGGCAGGAAAACCGTTGGTGCGCCCGGCGACAACGGCGCTGGCCGCGAATCGCTTGATGTCCCATTCCCACGGACCAGGCAAGGTTTCGTCGAAATCGTTGACATCGAAGACCTGATTGCGCTCCGGTGTGGCATAGATGCCAAAATTGTTGAGATGCGCGTCTCCGCAAATTTGCACCCTGATGCCGGTAACAGGCGTATCAGCCAGGTCCTCGGCCATCACAATCGCCGACCCACGCAGAAAGGTAAAGGGCGAGACAGCCATACGCGCAAAGCGCAACGGCACCAGATGTTGCAGACGGGTGCGATTCTGTTCCTCCAACAAACGTAACGGGTCGGATCGGTTCGGTGCTGGACTCCACACAGCATGGCTGGAGCGCGGTACGTTGTTGCGCAGCCTCTTACCAGCAGCGCGGCGCTCGCTCAGTGTGCGAGCATTCTGTTCTGCCCGTCGTGAATCCTGCAATTCAGTCATAATCAGTCGGCCTTCTTCGAGGAGTTTTTTACCAGTACCTGATTATACCATGACGAACCGCTCTACTACTTCATAGAAGACGCGCATCCCCCAGCGCAGCGAACGAATATTGACGCGCTCGTCATGGCTATGCACGCGCCTTCCTTCTCCTTCGCCGACATAGAGAGCAGGGACAAAACCATACACTTTCGTACCCAGTTGTGTCACATGTTTCGCGTCCGTCCCACCGGTGAGCAAAACAGGAATAACCGTTGCATCCGCGTCATGCTCTTTCAGTACCCCTTTAATGATATCGAAAAGCGGCGATTGCAGATCGGCCTCCAGCGGCGTTGAAGGCTCAAGCAGCGTAATCTCCACCTCATTCCCGATCACAGAACGTAACTCTTCCAGAAACATGTCGGGTGTCCAGCCTGGAAGGTTGCGTCCGTCTACCTGTGCCTCGGCCACCGATGGTATCACATTGATTTGCGAACCAGCCGCCAGAATGGTTGGTGTTACCGTATTCCGCATCATCGCATGGATGCGTTGTTTAAGCGTCTCCTCAAAAGGCAAGCGATCAACTGCGGCATCGGCAGTACTCTCGTCTAGCAGAATATCCTGCAAAGCCTGGGCAGTATCGGGAGATTGTGTCGCGGCAAGACTGGCGATATATTCGCGCAGGGTCGGCGTAAAATGGACGGGCAGGAGATTCGGCGTCAGCGTTGCCAGGATGGTAGCAAGTTTGAGAATGGCATTGTCATTATGCGGAACCGAACCATGTCCCGGTTTTCCATATGTGCGCAGACGGAAGCGCACGGTGCCTTTTTCTGCCGTTTGCACAGAGTAATAGCGCCGTCCCTCAATCTCAAGCCCACCTCCACCGCCCTCGTTCAGCGCGTACTCAGCCTGAATCAGTTCCGGGCGATGCTCGACAACCCAGCCCGCGCCCGCGTGTCCACCACATTCCTCATCCGCGGCGGCCATATAAATCACATCACGCTTGAGCGGGATACCACTGCGTTTGAGCAACAGCATCGTCATTGCCTCCATCCCGACCATCTGTTTCATATCCAGTGCGCCGCGTCCATAAATAAAGCCATCGGCAGTATCTGCGGAAAAAGGGTCATGCGTCCACTTATCCGGTTCAACAGCGACGACATCGGTATGCGACATCAACAGCAGTGGCGGTTCAGACCCATCGCCCTTGAGCCGGGCAATAAACGTGCCGCGATCCCTGCTCGGCCCCACGATTTCGCCGGGAATACCTTCTGCCGCAAAGGCACCTTGCAAATATTCGGCTACCCGCACCTCGTTGCCGGGTGGGTTGCGCGTATCCAGTTGCAGCAAGCCGCGTACAAGCGCGACAATCTCCTCGTTTACTACTTCCCAGTTGATACTCTGCTTATTCGTTTGTTGGGACATGGGATGCTCCTTATCATTTGCTGTTCATATGTAACAGGATACGATATTCGTAACGAGAAGAAAAGCTCATTTTTTTGTATTTCGAATGAGGGCCAGGACACCCGCAAGGGGAATGTCCCTACTATACGCTGTTGCGCATTATTGCGGATATAGTAGGGATATTCCCCTTGCGGGTGTCCTGGCTGTATTATCTATCTCCCCACAAAGCCCAACTGGACTTTCTACCCAACCCATCTGGGTGGTATGTCATCTTATTTCACTATGTTCCACCCATTTCAGTTATACTGAGCGCGTTCCCTTTCTTTAAGCACGGCGTAATGTTGTGTCCGCCTGTTCATGGGTTAGAGAAGGGAGACAATTTCGGACGCATCAACTGGAAGGAAAGATTTTGGTACGATTACAACAGATGGCTGCCGGTTTAGGTCGGCAATCTCAGTTTGTTCATGTGGTAGTGAAAGTAAGTCTTGTAGTGCTGATTGGACTATTTTTTGTGGGCGGCTTCGTGGGAGTGAACGTCAAGGGGGCGCATGCGCAGAGTGTGGTAGGACAAGGCATAAGCACAACTGCTCATGCTGATGCTCCCGCTTCCGCGCCAACCGGTTCGTATAACTGGTTCCCCTACCCAGCCTGTACGTGGTGGGCGGACCAACGCTATCACGAATTGCACGGCGTGTATGTGCCGTGGCGAACACAGGCCGATGCCTGGGAATGGACTGCCCGCGCTCAACAGTTTGGCTGGAAAGTTTCTACGAGAGCGAGCATGGGCGCAATCATCAATTTGCAGCCGTGGGTACAGGGGGCCTACGGTCTGGGTCATGTCGCGGTTGTAGAAAAGGTCTACGGCGACGGCAGTGTGCTTGCCAGCAATATGAGCTGGGGTTACAACCCGTACTCCGTCGTCTACGTCCATTTTTACCCAGGTTCAGGCGTGACGTTCATTCAGATTTAATATAGCCATTCGGCAACAGTGTACAGTATGTCACTGATAGTAGTGTAAGCGTCCGCAACAAAGAGGCCAGGCATTCTTGTGATGTCTGGTCTCTTTGTATAGAGTAGCTGAAAAGATGGCATTCGCTCTGGAGTTTTATCGGACTCATCCATATGTGGTACCTTCATCAGCCAGCTGATTTAGCCACAACCTCGACATCCACCACCGGTTGGACACTTCTCGTTGCCGCTGGTCGTGGCTGATTACGCCGTACAACCCGTATCGGCTCGTGACCCTTTGCGTCCTGCTCGCTTATCCACTGGCCCATACTGCGCTCGGTTGCGCGTCGCGAGAGTAACCAGTACGTCACAAGAGCGGCTGGGCCAAAAAACGCCTGTGCGGGAACCGCGATACCAATATTCTGCCTGATAAATGTTGTCAGGACAAGCGGCGAGGTCGCGGGCATTAACGCACCGAAGATGCCAATGATGATGAACGAGGCGATAGCTCCTCTTTTGCCAAATCCCTTGTAGGCAGCGATAGTGAAGAGGGAAAAGACCAGCAAGTCTCCCAGGCCAATGTTGGCAGTGTAACTACCTATGGTGAAGCCGATAGAAGGGTCGAGCGGTTGGCCCTCAAAACGGTCGGCCAGCTTCTGGGAAATGGGAACGACGAGGTTGAAGAAGCCATCATAAAAAGCGAGAATCAGGGCAAACCAGGCGATATGCTTCAGGTTCATTCCTCCCTGTACATAGAGATTGGCAACGCCGACCGAGGCAACTAAGACAATCGCACTCGTCAATACCCAGTAGACTTGCCATCCCTGCCGTGTACCCAGGAGATTTTCTGTGACAAGAATATTCGCAACCATCAAAATCGCGAGCAACGGCCAGAGGTAGCGAGCGGGCAGAAATGGACGCAGAGCGAGATAGAGCGCACTGACAAACGTCACAACGAGAATGCCCGTCAGTACCGGAGTTGGCAAAATAAGATAGAGAAATGGCAGTGCGAGAATAAAAACAAGTACGATAGCGATATCGCGGGGATTGAAGACGCCCAGCGGCGGACGCTCCAGGCGCACGCGCCGGAAATAGAGCAGAGCGCATGCAGAAGTGAGCAGAGCGCCCAGTATGACTACAACCGTCTGAAAGATGGTTTGGCCTATCATATCCATGATTAGTCCCTCCTGGCAGCAAAGGTCGTCTCCAGCAGGTCCGCACGCAGCGAACGAAGCTGTATCAGATCATCTTCACGTGTTACACGACTCGCTACATGAACGGCAATACCCACTTCACGGAAACGTCGCTCCACTTCTTCACTGGTTACACCCGTGAGCGCCTCTTCCGGCATAATGAGTTCAAGATGGTCATCAGCAACCCAGGCATTGAAGCGTGCGGGCCACGGTTGCGATGGCAAGGCTTCATAAACCTCGACGAGATCACGGAGCGTTACCACCCGCCCATTCACATGCAGCAGGTGATCGGCTTTGCCTAGAATACTTGTTGTACCAGGTATCCCTGCCAGTTCGCAGGTAAGCGCATCATCAGACAGAGCGCGGACCACATCGCGTGTGTCATAGCGAAATACCGGCATACACTCGCGATAGGGATAGTATGGCGTCACTACCACGGTTCCTAATTGTCCCGGTGCAGCCGGTTCGCCCGTTTCCAGGTCAATAATTTCGACGAAGCCAACGTTGAGATCGTGATGAAGATGCCCCTGATTACACACGCGCCCACTGACAGGCAGGATTTCGGTCATCGCAAAGGTATCATTGACCAGCGTTGGACCAAAGGTCTCATAGGCCGCCTGTGCTAATGTACTGGATAACACCTCGCCCCCGCAATCAATACGGCGTAAGCGGAAATCTCGCGGCCCCAATCCCCGGCGGCGGGCTGCTTTGACCAGTTGCGCGAGATAGCTGGGATAGGTACTCAATAATGTTGGCGCTTCGTCACCGCCATGTAGCAGACTATTTAAGCTCTCGTCAGGCGGTATAATGCCCAATACAACAGCACGCGCCCCTACCAGGCGACAAACGGTGAGACTTTGTTGCACAGCTGCAGTGGCACGCGAGCTGATGTTGATTTGCAAGCAATCTTGCGGGTTGATTTCGTTGCGCAGGAGCCCACTGAGAGCCCCCAGGGCGGGCCACAGTTCTATTTCGTAGCGTGAAAGCCAGATTTCAGTTGGCTGCCCTGTAGTACCGGTTGTGCGCGTGGCGACATATGGTTGCGTATTCGTCGTGATAAAATCCTGTTGCTGCTCTCGCAACACATGTTTCTGAGTGACTGGTATACGTGGCATATCAGCAATAGTGAGTTTTTCCAGGTTTATGTCAAGTGAGGCAAAAAGCTTCTGATAATACGGCGAGAAGCGTGTCAGGCGGCGTGCTGTTCGTTGCAGTGAACGATTTTGAAATTCTTGACGAGCTTTCGCATCCGAAAATGGTCCATCCAGTAACTGTTGGACATCATCGCCGGGCGCTCCAAACTCTTTCAATGTTTTGAGCCCATCTTCAACAAGGCGTTCCACATTGCGAGGATTGATGTGATAGCCCCAGACCATTGCCATCGCCATACGGAACTGCCGGATACCTGTTTCAAACACGGAATGTCCTCACTCTCTTGCAAGACACACAAGGCGCAAGCGACGAAACATCGTGAGAGTGGCAGGCACCACTCGTGAGAGAAGCCCATCACGGTTCTACTGTAGGAGGCAATAGCATACAATAGACCAACATTCTGGTGTTGTCTAGAAATAGCGCAGGATAATTCGGCACCATTTACTGTAGGTCAGAAAGGAAGGATTTCTTTCGAAAATGGACCTGCCACAAATAGCGGCTTAGGAGCCGCCGACGCAGAGCTGGAAGAGAACGGCGGTTAGTGAACCCATTGCATATCGGGTGTACTTGAGGGTACTGACGAAACGTGCCATGTGAAACTTTCCTTTCGTGTCGTGATACACATCAGAGCAACAACATCACAACTCTGTGATGTTTTCAAAAAAAGAAAGGTTTGCTGGCAGAAGCGGCACCGTTGATAGCCTCCATCATCGTGAGAGCCGAATCTATCATACGTTAAGTGTACCCATTCACATATGAATTTGTCAAGGATTCTTCCTACCCGTTACTATCCATAGTGTCCACACGCTAATATTCTAAGCGAATTCTAATCTACCGCAGAGATTTCCAGCAAGTAGAGATGAAACAGTTCGTGGACTTTTACGCCTTGCCTACGTTTGTTGTAGAGATGAATCCCGTGTTATAGTTATATGAGCATGTGTTTCGTCGAAGAAAGGAAGCATGACTGACCATGAAAAAGTTCGCACTCTTCATTACATTCGCGATGGTTCTCACACTGGTTATTGCCTGTAGTGGTACATCCAATAATGTGGCAAGCAATAACCCCAACACGGTCAAGTTAGTAGCTGGCACTTTCGCTACTTCCTCAATTTCCATCTCCAAAGGTAGTACCATCACCTTTCTCGATGACCCTAACAATGGGGCGCTCCATATTCTTGTCATCGGGCAAAATGGGCAGCAAGAGTCCGAGCAGGGTGCGCCCGACTTTGGCGGTTTATCAGGGGAAAGAATTGATGTAGGAAATACGTGGACGACACCACCCTGGAATACGGCAGGTACATTTCATGTTGCTTGCACCGTCCATCCATTAATGAATCTCACGGTAACGGTGAAGGGCTGAGAACTCACCTCATTTTTACCCATTGCTCCCATTGCTCCCAGGCAGCATACTACTATTGCATGCCCGTTCGTCAATATAAGCAAACACATCGTGCATGACGATAAGATGTATTGAGGAGGGAAATTACATCGTGGACGCTCAACATTCTCAATCTGCTTTACCTGGGAAAAATGGCTCATCATGTCCCGCAAGAGAGGGACAGCTTAGCCGACGCGATTTGCTCAAACTGGGCGCTTTTGGTCTGGCGGCATCAACGCTTGGCATACTGGAAGAAGGATGGCTACCGAATCGCATTGCCCATGCCGCACCGCAGACATTGCCGGATATTCAATACGACATAAAAGGCTATCTTCCCCCCGCCAGAACGATTGATGGCGTTCTCTTCCAGTTTGGGCCGGTTCACACCCTGTTTCTGACTGCTCAACTCAATCGCACACCGACGAAATCTGACCAGAAGGTACTGGCCGATGCCCTCAACACGATTGAGTCAACCTATGCCTTCAATCCGAGCGGCATCTTCTCGTTTGTCTCCTATGGACTTCCCTACTTCAATCGCCTACCGCAAAACATTGTGGCCGCGAATATGCCGCGCCTCCTCTCAGATAAGTCGCGCTATGCCCTCGAAGAAGCCGTCCCCGGTCCGACCGATGTCTCCCCGCAGAATCCGAGCATCGTCAAAGAAACCTTTAATGTCCCCGTGGTCATCGAGTCGAACGATGTCCTCTTCACGTTCCGCAGCGACACCCTCGCGAATATTACATCCGTGGAGGCATGGCTACAGGGCAGCAACAGCCTGAACGGCAAACCCGTTCCGTCGCCCGCTTTCAACAACCTCTTCACCTTTACCTCTTCGCGCCTGATGTTTCTCCAACTGGGAACACCGGCACAAATCGCCAAACAGCATGCCTTGCCCTACGCCAGCCAGGTCAATGACAAATCGCCCATGTGGATGAGCTTTTCCGATGGGCAGGTAGCAGGTTCTGGCCCGGCTGCAATAACCACCTTCCAGGGAAATGCTTCCGCTGTCTTCACCACCACCAAATCCGGTGACTACTTTTACGACGGCTCGATCCAGCACCTTTCGCACATCATTTTAGACATGGAACAGTTCTATTTGAACGAGCCATATTACCAGCGTTGTCAGTACATGTTCCGCTCCAACCCTGTTCCGTCGCTCGGCTACCATGACCAGTATAAAAACGGAGGAGGCCCCACGTTCCTTGCTAACAAGTTCCAGGGAACCGGTGATGCCGAAAAGAACGCTGCTGGCATCAACACCTACAAGGGCAAGCACCGCCTGGGCCATATAACGGGCCTCCAGCGTTCCTCGCGGGCGCAAGACAACACGCCCATCCATATCCGCATGGACGGCCCCGGCTATGATATGATGGATGTCCCCTTTGTGAAGAATGAGCCTAAAACCCATTTCGCCATTTTCGTGCCAACCGCGGATTTCTTTGCCACCATGCGTATCAATCAAGCCTCGCTTGACCTCGCCAGCCAGTACAACGTCTCAGTCAAGAATGATGGCCTTGAGCGATTCCTGACCGCTACGCGCCGCCAGAATTTCCTTATACCGCCGCGTGCGCATCGCGCCTTCCCACTGCTGGAGCTATCGTAGGAAGCTACAGGGAAATAAAACTGATACAGCCAGAACAGGCACACGGGTTAACCCGTGTGCCTGTTCTGGCTGTATCAGTTTTATTTCCCTGTAGCTTCCTACGATAGC
>DATGJV010000198.1:0-4939 GCA_035295005.1 Ktedonobacteraceae bacterium
CGGGAGATGGCGCACACCCACCTGTGTATAGGTATAGCCCGCCCGTCCAAACTTATAGAGAATCTCAGTATTAATCATCGCGCCGCGTGTCTCAAGCGGGAATGCGCGGAAAAACGCCGTGGGATACAGCTTGAAAGCGCAATCTACATCACGCACATACACGCCAAACACCATGCCCACCAGTATCTTCCACCCCCAGGCATTCACCTTGCGCACCCACGTATCCTGACGATGCATACGGTAGCCAATCACGGCATCGTATTCCTTCAACAATGGGAAAAACTGCTCCAATTCGCGGATATCAAACTGCCCATCGGAGTCCATGAAAAACACCAGGTCTCTGGTAGCTGCCGCGAATCCGCTCACCAATGCCGCTCCATAGCCCTGATTCACCGCGTGATGCACCACACGCACCCGCGGCTGGGAAGCAGTTATCGTATCTACTATCGCCCCGGTGCGGTCGCGACTCCCGTCATTCACGATAATGACCTCAAAGTCCTGTATCCATGCTGTCCACGTAGACAGGACATCCACTACATCGTGTACCATGCCAGCAATCGCCACCTCTTCGTTGTAGGCTGGCATCACCACCGACAGGCTATATTTCGTGCGCTTCTCTTTCAAAGTATCTCTGTCCCCAATAAAAAAACTCATATATGGTATAAACGTTTGCACGTTACATTATATCCCACAGAAAAGGTTTTTATGTTTTCCTTACCCTCTTGACAAGAGGATAGCAAATAGCTATACTTGATATAGCAAATAGCTATGCACAGCCAGAAGGGTTGTATAATATGAATCTGTCTGATAAAATTAAGCATTTACGTGAGGTAGAGGGGGAGTTGCGTGGCCTGAACCGACCTATGACGCAAATGGAAGTCGTCAAGGCCATGTCAGAGGAACTGAATGAGAGCATCAGCCAGGCATACCTCTCTCAACTGGAGAGCGGTAAGCGTGTGCATCTCACACAGGCTACTCGCGATCTCATCGCAAACTTTTTTAAAGTACACCCAGGTTATCTGGTGAATGATCCACCTGATTATAGCACAGATTTGCTCACGGATATGGATGGTGAAGGAGATCGTTTTGTCACATGGCTATTCGCCACCGCCACCGAATGGCGTAGTGAACCGGTCATTCAGAATTTCTTTCAGCAACTGGCGCACACCGAGGAGCCGCGCCAGTACCTTGCGTTGTTTGAGCGACTGATAGATTTACCAGTAGCAGAGCTTGAAGCAATCGTTAGTGCCATCACACCGAGCGATCAGTTGAGTACTCATCTATGATATTGTATTTTGACCCATATAGAGCGTCTATCTATATGAACTCTTGTATGATAGAGCATTTTTAAGAGTGTCAGAAACAAAACGGCAGCGCATTTTTTTAAGGCGCTTTTCGGGCGCGATCAATCGGGCCCCTACAAGGAGCATATTATGATTCAGGGCCAATCTGGGCCGTCTGGTCACCAACAAAGCTTCCTGACTTCGCAAAGGAGCCATCTGTTACGAAAACACCCTGTGCTGTTGCCGCTTGCACTACTGGGCGGTTCCATCGTCCTATTCGTTCTCAGCTCTTTCGTGGATACTTTCTTACCTATTTTGGCACTCGTCGGAGCGCCAGCTTCGCTGCTCTGTATCATGCTCGCGCTCGTCCTGGGCGTTTCAGGTCTGCTCGCGAGTATCATAAGCATTATCGAGAGTGTTGATCGTCACCGTTTGAAAGCAGCGATGTTTCCGAAAACAAAGGAGCAGAGCTATGGCAACTGATCCGCTTTCCCTGGTATTCATAGCGTGTTTTCTCTTCGGATTGCTCTTCTTCATAGGAACAATCCTGCTGGGAAATCTTGGTCACGCCGATCACGCCGGGCATATTGGGCATACCGATCTGGGACATGCGACACATATAGGAGGCCATGATGTCTCTCATGTCTCGCACACCCCGGTTCATAGCGCCCAGGCGCAGCACAGTACAACGGCAGACCACCAGGGTACCCACTTTTCTATTGCACCGTATATGAATCCCACCACAATCGCCCTCTTCCTGTTGGGATTCGGCTTCTTCGGCTACGTCTCGCACAACACAGTCCAATTTGTCCTGCCACTGACACTGGTTTTAGCCGCACTCGGTGGGCTTGTTGTCGCTGCGTTGCTGCTGTTACTCGTCGGTCGTCTGTTTGGCGATAGCGAAGGAGCTACTATCCAGGATGTGTCAGACCGCACAGGCTTGCTCGGCAAAGTCAGCATTAGCATTCGGGAGAATAACATCGGAGAAATCATCTATGTCTCTCCGGGTGGCATGCGCAAGAGCATTCCTGCACGTAGTGTGAGCGGTCAAAGCATCGAAAGTGGTCAAGAAGTTGTTGTGGTCAATTATCAGCGCGGGAATGGTATCGCGGAAGTAGACACGTGGGAGCATTTTATGCACGAAAACGAGGAGGTAGAACCACAGGCGCAGGCCCAGGTACAGGTACAGGCTCAAGGACAACCACTCACGCCTGACGCCGACACATTAGCAAAATTGCGTGCGTTACTTGAAGAATCTGAAACAGCTAACACAGAACTTGTTATACGAAATGACTCACAAAAGGAGTAAAAAAGTATGGATCCCACAATACTCGTCGTCGTCGGCGTAGTCGCCCTGGTCGTCGTCGTCTTTGCCATCATACAAACGGTTGGTCGCCTGTTGCGCAAAGTCGGCCCGAACCAGGCGCTGATCGTGTATGGTGCCGGTGGCACAAAAGTCATTACCGGTGGCTCCCATTTCGTGATACCTTTATACCAGCGAGCGCAGGACTTCTCTCTGGAGTTAATGTCCTTCGATGTTGCGCCGTCACAGGACCTGTACACGACACAGGGCGTCGCAGTCAACGTTGAGGCTGTCACGCAGATTAAAGTGCGCTCTGATGAAGAGAGCATCAAGACTGCGGCAGAACAATTCCTGAGCAAGCGCCAGGATGACCGTGAGAACCTGATCCGCCTGGTCATGGAAGGCCACCTGCGCGGTATCGTCGGTCAGCTCACTGTCGAAGACCTGATCAAAGACCCGGAAAACGTCGGTGCAAAAATGCTCAAGACCGTCACGCCCGACATGGAAAAAATGGGCCTCGAAGTCATTTCCTTCACCATTAAAGATGTGCGTGACAAAAACGAGTACATTACCAACATGGGCCGCCCGCAAATTGTGCAAATTCGCAAACAGGCCGATATCGCCGCCGCCCTCGGACAGCGCGATACGCAAATCCAGCAAGCTAATGCTGCACGTGAAGCCGCCGTTTCCAAATCCGCAGCCGACCAGGAGCGAGTGAAAGCTGAGACCGAATCACTGGCTCTGCAAGCTGAGTCACAACGTAACCTCTCGCTAAAAAAGGCCGAGTTTGACGCAGAAGTCAAGAAGCAACAGGCATCCGCCGACAAAGCGTATGATATCCAGGCCAATATGATGCAGCAGCAGGTTGTGACCGAAGCAGTCAAAGTGACCGAGGTTGAGAAGAACGCTCAGGTCAAAGTGCAAGAGGCCGAAATTCGACGCCGTGAACTTGAACTACAGGCAACAGTGCAGAAAGCTGCCGAAGCCGAGCGACGGCGCATTGAGACCGTCGCCGAGGCCGAGCGACAACGCACCATTCTGGAGGCGCAGGGCCAGGCCGACGCCGCCAAGGCTCGCGGTATTGGTGATGCCGAAGCCAATAAAGCTCGTGGTCTCGCAGAAGCGGAGGCTAACCGCGCCAAAGGTCTCGCGGACGCAGAAGTCATCCGCGCTCGTGGTCTCGCAGAAGCAGAAGTCATCCGCGCCAAAGGTGAAGCAGAAGCCGATGCGATGAAAGTCAAAGCGGCTGCATTCCATGAATACAATCAGGCAGCCGTACTGGATAAACTCCTCACCGGTATGCCGGAAATTGTCCGCGCTATCGCTGAGCCGCTCGGTAAAGTTGACAAAGTTACCATCGTCTCCACGGGCGGTGGCAATGGTACCAACGGCGGTGGGTTGGGCGCAAGCCGTCTCACTGGCGACATTGTGAACATGGTAGCACAGGTTCCGGCCCTCTTCGAGCTGCTGAGTGGTACACGCATCGGCGACCTGATGAGCCGCGTTCCCGCCCTGGCGAACTCGGACGACCAGAATAGTTCGAACAGCAACGGCGCAAAGCCCAACGGCACCAGCGCCACTGTTGATGCGACACCGCACGAAAATTAGCCTTTTTCTTATTCTCGGCACAAGTGTATGGTGTACTCCTGTACACCATACGCTCTCTATTTAGGGGGGATTGTTGATGAACTTGTTGGAACGTGTGCTTACATTACTCCGCGCCAATGTCAATTCAATGATGGAGAAAGCGGACGACCCGGAGCAGGTCTTGCGGCAATTGCAACAGGACATGCGTAACCAGTTGGTGCAGGTCAAAACGCAGGTTGCCACCGCGATTGCTGAGAGCCACAAGCTGCAATATCGCAGCAAGGAGAAAGCAACCGAAGCCGATGCATGGTTGAAAAAAGCAGAGCAAGCGATCCAACAAAACAACGATGAAGCCGCACGAGCGCATCTTGGACATTATAATGATATGCTCAAACAGGTGCAACGCTACCAGCAACAGCAAAAAGAGCAGGAGCAGTTAGTAACCACCATGCGCGGCGTGTTGCGCCAGCTTGAGGCAAAAATAGCAGAAGTTGAGACCACCATTGACCTGCTAATTGCTCGCAAACGCAACGCGCTCATCCAACAACGAGTCTTCGATGCACTCAATAAGACGGGAGGAACAAAAGAGAAAGAGCGTGCCGCGAAAGCACAGGATGCGGTACTTGAAGCCGAAGCCCGCGCTCGCGCCCTCGCCGAACTTCATCGAAGCGACCTTGATAGCCAGCTTAATCAACTGACGCAGGAGCAATTTGTTGAGCAGCAGATGAATGAACTCAAAGCGAAAAACAGTGCAATACCACGCACA
>DATGJV010000199.1:0-8358 GCA_035295005.1 Ktedonobacteraceae bacterium
AACAGCAGCGTAGCGCGAACCCCTTACACAGGGGTTTTTTTATTGGCTGCACATAGTGTACATTACAAATCAAGTAAACAAAGACAATGAAGAGGACGAGTAAACGTCACGGACGGCTACAGAGAGTTGGCGACGATGCGATGCCAGCGCCGCACCAGCGTTGAATATGACCTCGGAGTCGCACGTTGAAAACAGGGGTTAGTAGACTGAGCCGGTTAGAGCCACCGTTACAGGCCAGAGTGTTATCAAGAATAGATAATACTCATAAAGGTTGACGCTGCGAAGTGTCAACAAATCAGGGTGGTACCGCGAAACATGAGCCTTTACCCATCGCCCCTGCATGGGTGAAGGTTTTTTTGTACTTATTTCAAGGCAAGCAGGCGGAAAAAAGATTAATCGTGAATTGTAAGCAAATGAGAAACAATCGGGCAAGGAGGATATGATGGTGGCACAGCTAGAACATTCCACCGGTATAGACACGCAGTCGCAGCCTATAGCTGACCGCACGTCGTATCGGTTGCCAGTACCAGCGCACCAATCGTACACCTTCGGCTCATTGCCATTGCAGCATGGGGGCGACTTTGGACCGGTGACACAGGCATATGAGACGTGGGGAACACTCAACGCCGCAAGGGATAACGCCATCCTGATTACGCACGCGCTGACCGGTAGTACGCATGCGCATGACGCGGCAAACCCCGACGACACGAAAGTTGCGTGGTGGAATCCTCTGATTGGGCCGGGTAAGGCTATTGACACCTCGCGCTATTTCGTCATCTGTGTAAATATTCTGGGCGGTTGCTACGGCAGTACCGGGCCATCTTCTCTAGACCCGCATACAAGAAAACCGTATGGCATGCGTTTTCCAGTTGTGACCATTCGCGACATGGTGCGAGCGCAACACCGTCTGATCGAGCATCTTGGCGTGCGCCAACTGGCTCTCGTCGTCGGCGGTTCCATCGGCGGTCAGCAAGCATTGGAATGGGCCGTCACCTATCCAGAACTGGTGCGTAAGGTCGGTGTTGTAGCCGCCACTGCCTCCCTGACCGCGCAAGCCGTGGCCTTTAGCGAGGTGCAACGACAGGCCATCATGGCCGACCCACGCTGGCAAGGCGGCGATTACGAGCCGGGGAATGGCCCGGAGGCAGGACTGTCTATAGCGCGTATGCTGGCGATGATTACCTATCAGAGCGAAGAGTCAATGGAGATGCGCTTTGCTCGTCACGCGGCCCGTTTTCAGGATATTCCCGCGCCAAGTGGCAGCGCCGCGCCAGGCGAGCGGTTTGATGTCGAGAGTTACCTGTATTACCAGGGAAGCTCACTGGTACGGCGTTTCGACGCCAACAGCTACCTCTACATCAGTCGCGCAATGGATTTGTACGATGTCAGCGAAGGTTATCCTTCGCTAGAAGCCGCGCTCCGGCGCTTGCGAAGTAAAGCGTTATTCGTCGGTATTCGCTCGGATTTTCTCTTTCCGGCGGCGCGTGTGCGCCAACTTGCCGAGCAAATAAGGACACTGGGCGGCGATGCTGCCTACGTAGAACTGGATTCACCGCACGGTCACGACGCCTTCCTCAAAGAATGGCAACAAATGACCGAAGCATTGAATAAACTGTAGGGGCCCGATTGATCGCGCCCCCTGGCACGAGCCGCAGCGATGTGCCAGTCCTGTAGGGGTCCGCTTTAGCGCACCCACAACCCATGTATCACAATCAAAAGGAGCAACGACCAGATGGCACTCAACAGCAATCGTAGTTACGGATTTGAAACACTTTCTTTACACGCGGGCCAGGAGACGGCGGATAGCGCGACAGGCGCTCGTGCCGTACCTATCTATCAAACATCATCCTTTGTTTTTGATAGCCCGGAACACGCCGCGAATCTTTTCGGGCTGAAACAGTTTGGCAACATTTATACCCGCATCATGAACCCCACGCAAGATGCTTTCGAGCGCCGCATTGCCGCGCTGGAAGGCGGCGTTGGGGCGCTCGCTACAGCTTCCGGTCAGTCAGCTGAAACATTAGCGATTCTCAATATTGCGGAGGCTGGAGATGAGATTGTATCGTCCGCCAGTCTCTACGGTGGTACCTATAACCTGTTCCACTATACGCTACCCAAACTTGGCATCAAAGTACATTTCGTAGATAGCCGCGACCCTGAAAGCTTCCGCTCAGTAATCAATGAACGCACGAAAGCTGTCTATGCTGAGACAGTGGGCAACCCACGCCTGGATACACTCGATATTCGTGCTGTAGCTGATATTGCTCATGAGCATGGGCTACCGCTCATCGTAGACAACACATTCCCCACGCCCTATCTTATGCAACCGCTCAAGCACGGAGCAGATATTGTTGTCCACTCCACCACCAAATTTATTGGTGGGCATGGTACATCTATCGGCGGCGTGATCGTAGATGGCGGCAAATTTGACTGGACCAACGGTCGCTTCCCAGGATTGGTCGAGCCAGACCCATCGTATCATGGCTTGCGCTATGTCGAGGCGCTTGGCCCGATAGCCTATATCATCAAGGCGCGTGTACAACTCTTGCGTGACCTCGGTCCCGCTGTCAGCCCGTTCAACTCCTGGCTCTTCCTGCAAGGATTGGAGACGTTGCCATTGCGCATGGAACGGCACAGTCAAAATGCGCTGAAAGTAGCGGAATTCCTGGAAGGCCACGAGAACGTGGATTGGGTCAGCTATCCCGGCCTCAAGAGCCATCCTCAGCACGAATTGGCCGCGAAATACCATACACATGGGTACGGCGCTATTCTCGGTTTCGGCATCAAAGGCGGCTTAGAAGCTGGCAAGCAGTTGATACGCCACGTCGAACTCTTCTCGCATCTGGCGAATGTCGGCGATGCCAAGTCGCTCATCATCCATCCCGCCAGCACAACGCACTCGCAGTTGACGGAGGAAGAGCAGTACGAGACAGGCGTCACGCCCGATTTCATCCGCCTCTCCATCGGTCTTGAGACGGTCGAAGACCTGATTGACGACCTGGATCAGGCGCTCAAAGCAGCTGTGTTGGAGGCCAGCGAACCAGCGAATGCATAGGTAGTCTTTGCTTCACAGGTATGTGTGGGAATAGCGTGTAATTCCCACACGTACTTATGAATACATACAAATTTTTGGGGTGGTAGTTATGAATATTCATGTACAGGTTCTTAAATTTGGCGGCACATCCGTTGGCAATGGCGAACGGATACGCCGCGTCGCGCACATCATAGAGCATACAGCCCGCGATCCGCAGGAGCATTTCCCCGTCGTTGTCGTCTCGGCTATGGCAAAAGTCACCGACCAGCTATTGCGCATTGCCCGCGTGACCTGCGAAGGCGATGAGGAAGCAACCGGGCAGGAACTTACAAGTCTGCGCCAGAAACATTTTGAGGCAGTTGAAAAAGCAATTACAATCCCCGCAGTACGCAACGATGTGCGCACACAGCTTACAAACGCTTTTGCTCTGTTGGAGCGCGATGTAGCCACGTTACGGGAAACTGCGGAACAGGGACACGATGCCTCATTGCCAACCGCCGCCGTTGCCGCGTGGGGCGAACGCCTCTCGGTATTGCTCGTAGCCGGAGCAGCGCGTGACATTGGTTTACAGGCAGTACCTGTACGTGAAGAGCTTATTATCACTGGATATCCTGAACGCCCACACGATGCTCACGGCGAAACGTCAACCGGTGTCGTGGTAGGCGCGGAACCTCTGACCGAAGAGACGCGGGCGAACGCACATCGGCTCATTGCTCCTCTATTGGAACAGGGTATTGTTCCTGTCGTGGCTGGCTTCATCGGTCACACGCCCGATGATATTATCACGACATTAGGTCGCAACGGTTCAGATTATTCTGCTACCACCATCGGCGCTGCCCTGGATTGTACAGAGGTTACCATCTATACCGATGTAGATGGGGTGCTAACAGCTGACCCCCGTCTGGTGATGAATACCCGTCTCTTGCCACAGCTTTCTTACGCGGAAGCCGCCCGTCTCTCCTGGTTTGGCGCGAAAGTGCTGCACCCACGCACGCTTATCCCCATCGCGCACCGCAACATTCCGGTACGTGTACGCAACACGTTTCATCCACGTCTGCGCGGTACCGTTGTTGGCCCCGATAGCAAGCAAGGCGGGGCAGCGGCTATCACCGTGCGCCATCAACTTGCCCTGATTACTGTCGAAAGTACCGACCTTTTTGGTGCGCCGGAGAACGCGGGACAAGTTTTTGCCCTTGCCGCTCGTGCCGGTGCCGCTCCCGTCGCCATCTGTTCATCTTCCGGCCATCATCTTTCATTTGTTGTCGAGGAGCAGTCCGCCGAATCGGTCGTTACATTATTGCAGCAAGGAATGGATAAGGAAGCGTGGCGCGTGCGCTCTCGCGAAGGGCTGGCAGCCTGTGCTTGCATTGGCTCTGGCTTCATCGCTGACCCAATGAGTCCCGCCCGTGCCGTCACCGCACTGGCTCGTGAGCGCATCCCCGTCATCACGCAGGGTGCCTCAGAACTGGGCATCACGCTCATCGTCGAGGATGCCGATAGCGAACGAGCCTTGCGCTGTCTGCACCGAGACCTGATCGCGCCAGTCATCCCGCTAGTACGTCACGCCGAAACCCGCCAGAGCAAAGTGGCCCGGCTGTAGGGGCATGTCCATATGAATTATGCAAGGTGCATAATTGCGACCATGAAAGGAACAACACATATGCAACTCCAGTCACGTATTCCAGTGGCTGTGCTGGGCGCAACCGGCATGGTCGGGCAACGCTTTATCGAGTTACTGCAAGGCCATCCCTGGTTTGAACTGGTCGCGCTCGCCGCTTCCGAACAGCATGGAGGACGCCCTTACGCAGGGGTTTCGCGCTGGCGGCTTTCCGGTGAAATGCCCGTGTCAGTAGCGCAGTTGCCCGTCTTGCCCTGCCGCCCGGAGGCGCTGGCTGGTATCAAAATCGCGTTCTCAGCTCTCCCCGCTGAGGTAGCTGGTGAGGTAGAAACGGCGTTTGCCCAGGCAGGTGTGGCAGTCTTTAGCAACGCAAAAAACTACCGCATGGCTGCCGATGTTCCCTTGCTCATTCCAGAGGTAAACGCCGACCATGCCGCCGCCATTGTGCAACAACGTAAGCTACGCGGCTGGCCTGGTTGTATCGTGACCAACGCGAATTGTTCCGCCACTCCCCTGGTGATGGCGCTCAAGCCATTACAAAAGGAATTTGGAGTCTCAAAGGTGCTTGTGACGACGCTGCAAGCTATCTCCGGCGCAGGCTATCCCGGCCTCCCTTCGTATGATATCCTTGATAACGCTATCCCCTACATTAGCGGCGAAGAGGAGAAATTGGAGAGCGAGACGCGCAAAATGCTCGGCACCTGGGCAGAAGGTCGAGGATTTGAGGACGCACCCATCGTGGTCAGCGCCCATTGCAATCGTGTAGCGACCCGCGAAGGCCACCTGGAATGTGCCAGCATCGAGCTTGAACGGGATGTTGCGCCAGAAGATATTATCGCCGCCTGGGAAGACTATACCCCAGAACCGCAACAATTGCAGTTGCCAACCGCCCCAAAACACGCGCTAGTGTACCGTAGCGAACCGGACAGACCGCAAACATTGCGTGACCGCGATGCCGGTCACGGTATGACCGTCACACTCGGTCGCTTGCGCCGTGACCCCATTCTCAGCTACAAATTCGTCGCGCTCGGTCACAACACCATTCGCGGTGCCGCCGGTGGCTCCATCTTGAATGCGGAATTGTGTGTTCGCAAAGGGTTACTAGAATGAAATTCAACAGGTGAGGCAAGCCTCACCTGTTGAATTTCATTCATGCTTATTTCATCGCGGCAATCAAATCAGGTATCAGATTTTGCGCGTTCGGCGTGCCGAGACCGCTTGCGGCATCCCAACCTTTCGTAGCTAAATAGCCCTGGACATCCACACCTTTGCCGTTATAGGTATTATTACCGGAAGTGATGTCATGAAAATCCTGGGTGTAGTGGCTGGAATTTGCCAGCTTGTAGAGGGCGTTGTTGATGAAGCCAAGAGGATGACCCGCCATCTGATCAGCGATAGCCATCAAGCCAGCCCACAGAGGTGCTGCGGCACTGGTGCCACCAGCAAGCTGCCATTGCCCATTAAGGTAGAAGGCTAAGCCCGTCGAAGGGTCAGCGTCCGCCGCAACATCGGGAACGCCGCGACGGTGGTTTAACTGGCCCTGTACGGAAGCTGGCAATGTTTGCTGGAACGATGGTTCCGGGAAGAAGTTGCTGAAGCCGCCACCACCTGCGCCCCCATTGCTGTTCCATACACTCTCTATAATGGACGAGACGCTGCGTACAACAGTGGTACCGCCTACACTTGTCACCCAGGGTTCATCGGCGGGAAAACTGGTCGTTGCCACTGGCGAAAGTTTGGTCGCTTGCAAGTCCATATAGTCCGTTGCCCCATTGTCACCAGAAGATGAGAGGTAGGTGATGCCCTGATGCAGCGTACTTTGTTCGTAGAATGTATTCCACTGCTGTATCTCTTTCTGACTCGTCGCGTCTTTCAGCGTGACCTCGGAGGCACCCCAACTCTGGGAAACGATATTGCCCAGGTGGTGACTGAGAGCGTACTGTTCCAGTTGCAAAAATTGCGGCAGACCAATGGTTCCTTCGGTCTCTGAGACGGGACTGGTGAGAACGACGATACCGGCATCGGGCGCAATGGCATGAATTATCTGTACATCCAGTTCCGTTTCACCCGCCCAACCCTGCATGTCTTTGCTGTTGGGGTCAAACGGTTTTGTTCCAATGGGATTGATAATCTGAATAGTGATCGGCGGCAAGCCAAATTGCCGATCATACACATCCATATCCTGCTGCAAGGTAGGACTGCCAAAGGAAACAATATCAACCACCGTCTGCCCTTTTCCCATATAGCCATGTTCAATCAGCGATTCAACCCCATACGCGACACGTATCTGGTGGGGCGTATAGCAAAAAGTGCCAAAGGTAGGATAGCCTGGTAGAGCCGGGCAGGTATCTATCTGTGTCGGCACCGTTCCCGTCACTCCTGACGCAGGAGTACTGGTAGGATGCGACACGGTTTTCCCTGAAGTCGCTGTAGGCGTTGCGCTCCCACTTCCACTACTCCCGAAGGGGCTGCAGGCAGTGAGCAACAACAACAGGAAAGACAGGATAAGCAGACGTTTCGATGGATGTACTTTCACGTTTTGACCTCTTCAGTATCTATTTTAATGCCGCAATCAAATCAGGAATAAACGTATTGGCCTGGGGCGTTCCCCAGCCGGTAACTGCATCCCAACCGGTGACTGCCTGGAATCCCTGCACAGATACCTTCGCTACACCGTTACTCCCGGCTGTAATGTCACGGAAATCTTGCGCGTACTGCTGCGATGCCGCTACTTTGTAAATGCCAGGATTGATAAAGCCGAGCGGATGACCCGCCATCTGGTCGGCAATGGCGACAATAGCGGCCCAGAACGGCGTGCTGGCGCTGGTGCCGCCCGTCTGCGTCCACTGCCCATTGAAGTAAAATGCCATACCAGTATATGGGTCGGCATCAGCCGCGATATCGGGTATGCCTCGATGGCCCGCCAGTTGGCTCTGCACTGCTTGCGGCATACTGCGTTGATAGTCCGGCTCGCTAAAGAAGGTACTCATGCCGCCGCCGCTCCCGGACCATGCCCGTTCTTCATAGCCATTACCACTTGTATTATGCATTAATGTTGTGCCGCCCACAGCAGTCACCCAGGGAACATTGGCAGGAAAATTGACGGTTGGATGCGGCGCAAGTTGGGTAGCGGCGATGTTTTGCCAGTCGGTCGCACCATTATCGCCGGAGCCAGAGACAACCGTAATACCATCTTGCGTCGTTATCTGCTTATAAAAATTAGCATACGACTGCACAAATTGCCGACTTGTGCTATCCGCCAGTGTGGCTTCAGAGGCGACATAGCTCTGGGAAAAGACTTGCCCCAGATGATGGCTCACAGCATATTGCTCCAACTGCAAAAATTGTGGCAGACCAATCGTTCCCTCGGTCTCTGCCACGGGACTGGTCATGACTATAATACCCGCGTCGGGTGCGATAGCGTGAATAATCTGCACGTCCAGTTCCGTCTCCGCTGCCCAACCCGTCATATTTGCATCTTTTGGATTGAATGGAACAGTACCCAGAGGCGCAACCACCTGAATGGTGATGTGCGGCAGGTTAAATTGCTGATCGAACACATCCATATCCTGCTGCAAGGTTGGACTACCATAAGATACGATATCTATCACCGTCATACCTTTGCCGGTAAAACCCTTTTCCGTCAGCGACTCCACGCCATACGCAACGCGCAGCGCGTGCGGCGTGAAGCAATTCTTATATGAGC
>DATGJV010000200.1:0-5276 GCA_035295005.1 Ktedonobacteraceae bacterium
ATGTTCTGCGCCGAGGTACGCTTGAGTCCGAGCGTGTAGACGAAAACATAGAAGAGAATAGCGGAACAGGCCAGAACAGCGCTGAGCAGATTAACGAATAGAGTCAGGATGAAGAATGCGCCCACGCCCAGCATGACACCAAAGATTAATGCTTGACCTGGCTCGACGCGGCCGGCGGGCAATGAGCGGCGCTGTGTGCGCCCCATAATCTGGTCAATATCACGGTCAATATAACAATTGATGCAATTCGCGCTGCCCGCGGCCATCGCGCCTCCCAGCAATGTTGGGATGATCAGAGCAAGTGGGGGAAGTCCCTGGTAAGCAATTGCCATTGCTGCTACTGTTACACCGAGCAACAGTACTGTCACATGCGGCTTCATCAGGTCAACGTAATTGGCGATGACTTGCCGTACTACGCCGCTTTCTCTTCTTGCGGCGACTTCGTGATGTTCCATCTATACAATCTCCTGCTCGCTCAAATTTATTGTGGTTGTGGTAACCACTGCTTCATTCCTGCCTGTAGCCCGATTATTTCATCGCTTAGATCGGTCTTGCTATTTGAGTCAAGTGTCTCGAAATAGAGCCGCTCATGCCCTGCCGCATCTAAAACCAGCATGACTGAATCATGTACCACATTCCCGCTAGAGTCTACCTGAACGTACACATTGTACATGTGGTAAACAGACTCAAGCTGTTTGGCTGATCCCGTAAGGAATAGCCACTGGTGCAACATTCCGTGCTTGATTGACCAATCTTGCACTTCCGCGACGCTGGTTGCCGTGGGATTAGCGTTGACGGCAACCAGCACGATCTGGCTGACTGCGGCAGACCCCAATTTGGCCCTGGCATTATACATAATATTTGCGGTCAGCGGGCATAAACTCGTACACCGCGAGTCTATGAAAGCCAGCACCACCTCATGCCCACGCAGAGAAGCAAGTGTGACAGAGTGGCCGAACTGGTCGGTGAGGGCGAAATCAGGTGCGAGATCACCTGTCATTGGAAATCCGCCAATTGCATTGTTTGCTGGCTGTATCGCGGGTTGGCTACGAACCATTGTGAGAAGTCTGATTCCCCAGATGGCTCCGACCAGGATCACAAGTACCGAGGTGGCAATCAAGGCAGCAGGTGCCAGTTTTTGTATGCTCCCTGGTTGCTGCATGCTCATTTCCTTTCATCAGATCCATAGTTGAATGCGTTTACCTCACGCTCTTTGCTTTTCTCCAGCTTTTACCTCTCCCTCGTCGTCCAATTGCGAAGCGAGCCACCGGTGTAGCAGGAGGCTGAAAGCGATCCCGAAAGGGAGGTCGCCAAATGTCCACATGATGCCCGCACCAAATTGCTGATCTTGTATTGCAGACAACCCACCTGCTAGTGTTGCCAGGTGAGCATAGGGAGCATAGAGGGGTTCATGTGCAAATGCGATCAACACGGCCAAAATAAGGTTTTGCACAATTGCGAATCCTATGCATCCCATATGTTTAAGATAGCCCTTGCAGGGTTGTAAGGGAGGTGAAGGTATCACCTGTGTCCAGAAAAGGATACTCACTACCTGGAACGTTAGATGCTCACACCAATCGTGAATGGCGTCATTTGTCAGTGCGAAATCATATAGGGGCGGCCAATGCCACACCCAGATTCCGATAACCAGTAGCGCACATGAAACGGCAGGCTGCCGTAACCAGTGTCCCACCTGGTAAAAGGCTCGTCCAGCTTTCAGCTTTGCAGATGCCTTGACGAGCCTTCGCACCCCGGCCGGTAACCCCAGCCACACTGGTATGAGCGGCGCTCCGGCCACCAGTAGTGGGGCCATGACGACCAGTAAGAGCAGGTGCTGGACCATATGAACCCAGAAGAGCGTGCCAGAGAATACGTCAATCGGGTTAGAAGCTGCCACAAGAAACACAAGGATTGCCGCGAGGAAGTACATCCCCCGCCAGAACCAGCTATCCCACTGATTTTTACCAGTATGAAAGCTGGCAAATTCAGGGGAAAGCGAAGTCCTGGTAGCTTCCTTAACCCGCTCCTGTTGTACTAGCACGCACCATCCGCGAAAGTATAGGATTTCGGCAACAAGACATCCAAGTAGTACAGTGGGTGGAACAGGCCACCCATACGCATCAACCCAAATGCTCATTGAAGAAACTCCATATTCTAGCCGCCTACTTTATTCATGCCTCATATGAGAAACATGCTGAATGCCCACATAATCAGGCCAGCAATTATCGTATAGTACCACCAGTAGCCAACAACCTCCGGGATGTAAGGATGCCCGGCCAGACGACCGCGCAGAATCCGCCCCAGAAGCAGCAAACCGATGAACGAAGCAAGCGCGAGATGAAATGCTGAATACCACGAAAGTAGAATAATCACACTCTCATACGCATGGAAGGGAGCGGCATATCCCAGACTGACACCGAGCCAGATTTGGAAGGCCAGCGCCACAATCATAAGCAGCAACGAGAGAATGAAGACCACCGATTGGCCGCCTCTTCGCTCCCACCAGTAGTAGCTGAGCCCACTGAGTACCAGCACAATGCTTGCCAGCAATCCAGGCAGTAGAGCAGGAGGATGGTCGCTGGTAAGCCTGTACTGGTTCAGCACATTGAGCGTACTCAGGTAGCCCCCCGCAGCCAGCAGGGCGAGGATAGACATTAAATCCGCGAGAATGAGCATGATTACGCCTGCTCGTGCTCTTCCCACTCGAATATGCAACGGAAGTTCGTGCATTTCTTCTAAGGATGTACTCATACGTTTGGTTCCTCCAGTTTATCAGCTCTCTGATTGCGGCAGTACGGGCGCTATCAGATCCCCATCCTTATCTGTCGGTGCCGGTTCAGGCGTTCCGTAGTCATAAGGTGTTGATGTTACCACGGGCAGGTGTTCAAAATTCTCCAGTGGTACTGGCGTCGGCACAGTCCACTCCAGGGTTTTGCCGCCCCACTCATTGGCAACCGCCGGCTCACCGCGTACCATTGTGATAATCACGTTGTAGACGGTTACGAACACCGAGGCCGCGATCAGAATAGCAAACAAACTGGCAATCAAATTGGCGGTGGCAAACGGAGGGGCGATGTTCGCTGACCAGCGCGGTTCGCCTTGCAGACCCGCGTAGAATAACGCCAGGAACGTCCCCAGAAAACCAATTTCGAAAAGCCAGAAGTGAATCTTGCCCAGTAGTGGATCGAGCCGTTTACCCGTCATTTTGGGGAACCAGTAGTAGAAGGCAGCGAAAAACCCGAAGACCATGCTTCCAACCAGAGTGAAATGGAAGTGGGCTGTGACAAACATACCGCCATGTAAAATTTCATCGGTGGGCAGGTCTGCCAGGTAGATGCCGGTAATACCGCCGATGACGAAGTTTACCAGCGTTCCGGCTACGAACAGGATGGGAACCGTGACCCACATCTTTCCACGCCAGAACGTGCCAATCAAGGCCAGAAAGAAGAAACCGGTGGGGATCGAGATTAACTCTGTATCGAGCATATACGGGCCGTCCAGGGCTGTCGCTGACCCGCTTGTATACAGGTGATGCCCCCAGACGAGTACGCTGAGTATACAGATTGTGATCAAGCTACCGATCAACATGCGACGCCCAAAAATCGTTTTGCGAGAAAACACCGTGGCTATTTCGGCAGCCGCCGCCATTGCTGGCAGAGCAATCACATACACTTCGGGGTGTCCCATAAACCAGAATAAGTGTTCGTAGAGCCAGTTACTGCCACCAAAGGAGGCAATAAAGAAGGACGTTTGGAAAACCCGGTCCAACACTACCATCACCTGAGACATCAGGAAGGAAGGGAACGCAGTTAAGCCCAGAAACACTGAGAGTATCACGCCCCAGACAAAGACTGGGAGGCGTCCCCAGGTCATTCCCGGCGCTCGCAACACAAACACCGTTGTGACGATATTCAGTGCCGCTATCGTTGTTGAGATAGCAAAGATGATGATGGTGAAACAGTACGCATCCATGCCCGGCGTTAGCTCCTGGACAGAGAGCGGCGCGTACCCCGTCCATCCTGTCGGGAATCCACCGAGAAACAGAGTGGAAAAGAAAATGGGGACGATCGAGAAAATCAGCCAGTAGCTCAGGGCGTTGAGCCGTGGAAAGGCCATATCACGCGCCCCAATCATGATAGGCAATATGAAGTTGCCGAATGGGCCGCTAATCATAATGATTGAAGATACAATCATTAAAATGCCGTGCATACCCACAATGGTATTGTAGGTGGATGGCGTGAAAAATTTAGCCCCTGGCGTTGATTGCTGTAGGCGAATCATGAAGGCTCCCATAGAGCCTAAGAAAAAAGTTACCAGCACGGTTGCCAGGTATTGCATCCCGACAACTTTGTGGTCGGTGGTGAAGCGGAAGTAGCGCCAGAGTCCCTGGTCTTTGCCTGCCAACTGTAGTTCTTCGTCGGCAGTTGGATCATGAGGGGCAAATCCCCATTTAAAGACCCCGTTGAAGGCCCCAATGCCCACAAAGAAGAAGAGTGTCCAGGCGGTGTAGAGGGCCACTATTGGTGCATCAGGATTAACGGTTGGATCTACAATGTGGGATACGATGACGTAAGCCACGATAGCGCCTATAACACCGAGTACAATGCCAGAAACTACGCTTGGAACAAGCTTCTGAAAAAGACTTGTGCGTTTGACTTCAGTCATGGGTGTCCTCCCTGGCTTGTTATCCACGAATCAAATGCCGAAGTACTAACTACTTGCACCGATGACCACATATAGGAGTGATAAAGCCCGCATAATTCAACGCAGCGCACTGCGTAACCTCCAGTCTGTGATGGTGTCACAAGCGGTGTAGTCGTTGTCTCTCCGGGATTAGCGTCTACTCGTATGCCGAGTGCCTGAATAGCAAAGCCGTGCAGCACATCATCGGAGGTAACTACGAACTCCACCGCACGATTCACCGGCAGTTCCAGTACCTGGCCCTGACTGGACACGCCATATTGTGGATAGTAAAACGTCCATAGCCATTGTTGCCCGGTCACCTGAACCACAAGCTGGTTTGTTGATGCGGCAACGGTATCCTGGTAGAAACCAAACATGCCCCAGATGAGCAGGAATAGACACAGGGCTCCCGTGATTCCCATCCAGCTGATCTGGAGTCCTGCCATGGGCTTCATGATGGGACCATCTACCGTTGGTCTTCCATTGACCCTGAAGACAGTCAAGCTGTAGATGAGGAAGACGAAGACGAACAGGGCCACCGGCACAGACAGGATGGTAAGCATTTCCATCGTGATGTTATCGGTGGCATCAAG
>DATGJV010000201.1:0-2357 GCA_035295005.1 Ktedonobacteraceae bacterium
TCCAGAAGGAATACGCCGCCAGCATGCTGGCGGCGTATTCCTTCTGGAAAAAACCTCTATTGGAATCTCTACATCATTGATGAATGCACCACTCATGGATAATCTGCTTGAGCTTTTCGAGGCCAGTAAAAAAATTGCTTACAGGCATGCTTTCATCGGGTTGGTGCGCTTCCTCCAGCAGACCGGGGCCACAGATGTAGGAGTGAATACTAACCTTCTGGAATTGACCTCCATCCGTGGCATACGGTGCGCCTATTTCTGCTCGTGTGTTCATCACACGGCAGAGCAGTGCGCAAAACTCATCTTGAGTGGGCGAACTCATCGGAGGTACGATTGCCGCATGCCCGATATCCACGCCACATTCAGGCGAGAATTGTTGCATCGGCTTCACAATGGTATCATCAATCTTTCCGCGCACGTCTGCTAAAATATTCTCCAACTGATCCCCCGGCGCAATGCGAATACTCATAGTAAGAGAACAGCTTTCGGCGATCATGTTGGGTGCCAGCCCACCGGCAATCATACCAGAGTTGAAGACCGAGGCGGGAAACTCAGGGAACAGCCGCATATTCTCTGACGATACCTGTTGCTGGAGATGGTTATTTGCCTCCTTAAATATCGCGATCACATCAGCCATCTTCTCAATTGCGTTCAGCCCCTTATGCGGTGCGCTGCTATGTCCTCCTTTGCCGCGCACATGAATGTCGAACGAGGCATAGCCTTTGTGCGCCGGGAAGACGGCAAAACCGGTCGGTTCCCCAATCAGCGCAACCGTGGGTAACGGATAACCGCCAAATATCTCTGGCAAAACATTGAGCAAACGTGCTGAGCCTTGTCCCGCAACCTCCTCGTCGCAGGTAAAAATATAGACCAGTGGGCGTTGAAGCTTGCTGAGCGGCAGTTGTTTTGCCGCCAGCAACATTTGTGCTAGAAACACTTTCATGTCGGTAACGCCGCGACCATAGATGCGCTCACCATCTGTCCGCATTCCGAGCGGTTCCATCGTCCAACCCGGTTGTTCCTCAAATGGCACAATATCGGTATGCCCGGAGACGATCAGCCCACCTGCTACCTCCGGCCCAACCCACGCCAGCACTGTGGCCTTCTCGACTCCCTCCACTTCCTCCCGCAACAGTCGCACTGTAAACCCACTATCCTCCAGGTAGTTAGCAACGTATTCAGCCATCTCAACATTACTCAACGCGCTCACTGTGTTGAAGCCAACCAACTTACGCGAAATTTCCCACAGTTCGCTTTGTTGAAGAGGGTTGTTAGTCATGGATAACTTGCCTTTCGTATTTACCTGTTCGTTTATTTTATTCCGTTCACTGATTCATTTTTCAGCATCATTTGTGTGAAAAAGGCAGTAAACTTACTATAACATATGCGAGTAGTGTCTGGCACAACAATTTTATAATCCTCCTTGACAAACACCTTTCTCATCAGTTTACTTTTCAGACGACTGGTAAATACAGCAGTTATCCTCTATACTAGAGCCAGTTTGTTATGACGAAAGTAAGCGATGTGTTCCTTTTGGATCCAGTTGAAAGGTATGAGACATGGGTCATTCTCTTGACGAAATTCGCGATGTCGAGCGGCAGCTTCAACAGGCAATGGTGAAGAATGATGTGCAGGTCCTGGAGCGATTAATACACGATGATCTGGTGTTTATTGATGTCGAGGGAAATGTACAGGGGAAGCGCAATGACATCGAAAGTCATGCTTCTGGTGCTGTTGTGCAGACAGC
The DNA here is from genome assembly GCA_035295005.1 of Ktedonobacteraceae bacterium. Classification (GTDB taxonomy): domain Bacteria; phylum Chloroflexota; class Ktedonobacteria; order Ktedonobacterales; family Ktedonobacteraceae; genus DATGJV01. Next base: position 1,748 of record DATGJV010000201.1, read on the forward strand.
AGTGGAGTTTGTCGAAGAGCCGGTAATGCAGGTACACGGGGAAACCGCGGTTGTTGCAGTCAAAGCATATGTAAAAGTGCAATTACAGGGAAACCCTGTTGAGGCTCTCTGCCGTTATCTGCGTGTATGGCTGTTTCAAGGTGATCGCTGGCAAATTATCTCAGGAACTGTACGTATCCTTTCTTAAAGAAGAGGGTGCCTATGTAAACACAGGCACCCTCGTGTTTAGCACATCTCTCCGTTCCCTGTATCAGAAACCTTCGCCGTCTTTACTTTCCCTCGATCGCGAAGTACCCGCCATAGGGGAAACTGGAAGGGAACGTGTATTGCCAGAGCTTCGCACCGTTTCCGGTGTTGAGCGCGTATAGCTGTGCCTGTGTGAAGTCGCTATCGGTGTACAGGAAGTAGCAGTGGTGATTGGCAACGATCATGCTGATGATGTCAGCGGCGCGGCTTGTATTTGACCAACGCCACACCTGTTTGCCGTTGCTAACATGCATCGCGCATACCCACCCTTGTGGCGATGATGGCGCTGAACTGGTATAGACAAGCCCATTTTGCACGACCAGCGGATCAGGCGAGGCGCTAACCGGGCATGCCATGATGGACT
>DATGJV010000202.1:0-2597 GCA_035295005.1 Ktedonobacteraceae bacterium
CGGCAATGGGTGAATTGCTTCCATGCAATGGGAGCAGGAGCAAATAACAGACCACGCCAATCACGAGGCTTGTGAGCGGGCCGACAAAGGCCATCTGGAATTCTACACCGGGACTGCCGGGCTCGCGTTCAATATTCGAGACACCGCCAAAGATAAACAAAACGATGCTTTTGACAGGCAACCCACGCGCACGCGCCATAAACGAATGGGATAATTCGTGCAATAAAACCGAGACAAAAAGCAGAAGCGCCGCAATAAGGCTAACCAGCCAGTACGTTGCGGATGACCAGCCAGGATATAACGTCGCAAACCATCCTGTTGCTAGAGAAACCGTCAGAAAGACCAGAATGATAATCCAGCTAAAGTTGATGTAGATATCTATTCCAGCAATGCGAAAAATGCGAATCGAACCGGCCATAACACACGCTCCTTTCCATGCATGTAATCAAGCTCAGACATGTGGATAGTAAGACGAAAACAGTAGATATGCAAGCAGAGCTATTTGCGCTATGATAGAGAACACAGTACTGTTGAGGATGTTTGCTTGCGGTAAAAAGCCATCCAGAACAGTCAACCTGAGAAATATTGTCTGTAAGGAATCATACATGGAAGATACAAAATTTGCATCAGTAGGGCCATTGACAATCGTTGTCTGCATCAAGCAGGTGCCGTTGCTCTCCGCCTTGCGTTTTGACACCGAGACACGCCGCCTCGTGCGTGAAGGCGTCCCGGTCGAGGTTAACGAACTGGACGTATATGCATTGAGCGAGGCTGTGCGTTTGCGCGAACGCTACAGCGGAGAAGTCATCGCTATTACCATGGGGCCGCCACAGGCACACGAGGCGCTTGCGAATGCCATCGCTATAGGCGTTGACCGCGCCATTCACCTGAATGATCGGGCATTCGGCGGCGCGGATACTGCCGCGACTGCGCGAGCATTGGCGCTGGCTATTTCACACCTGCGCGACGCTCAAGGAAACGCTCAGATGGTAGATATCATCTTCTGTGGTCGTCATAGCATTGACGCAGAAACATCCCAGGTCGGGCCGGAAATCGCTGAGATGCTCGGTATCCCACAAATAAGCGCGATACAAACCATTGATGTGCGAGTAAAGGACGGCAAACGCGAAGTTCTCGCCACCCGTGAGACCGATGATGGCAACGAGACGCTGGCTGCGCCCCTACCCATGCTGGTAACGGCTGCTGAAAGACTCAACGAAGGTATCTGGCCCAATGAACACGAGATTAAGGAAGCCAGCCAGCAGAGCGAATGCTACCAGATGGTAACGGCTGCCGATTTAGGCGTTGATCTCAACCTGCTCGGCCAAAGAGGTTCACCCACCTGGGTCACTGACGTAGAAGCAGACACGCATACACGAGCCGGACACATCATCGCGGAAAGCGATCCCGTCATAGCCATTGATCTCCTATTGGCCGACCTGAATGCACACGGACTGCTACACCCATCCGAGGCATCTTATCTTGCCAGATCATCGCCACCACCTGCTGCACCTCTCAGATATGGCGCACCTCTCCCAGGCAAAGCAGTATGGGTCGTGGCAGAACTCGACCGGCAAGGCATACGGCATGTCACGTTTGAACTACTCGGCAAAGGCAACGCTCTGGCAGCAAGCTTACGGGGAGAATTGGCGGCCCTTTTAATTGGCGGCCCAGAGGTGGGAAAACACGCGGCAACGCTGGCAGCGTATGGCGCGGAAAAAGTCTACATCGCGGCAGACCCGGCATTAGAGAACTATAGCACCGATGGCTATACGAAGATTGTGGCCCCGGCAATTTCACGGTACATGCCTGCTGTTGTTTTGCTTGGCTCGACTGCTAATGGACGCGACCTCGCACCTCGCGTTGCCGCACGGCTGGGTCTCGGATTAACTGGCGATTGCATTGATCTTGCCATTGACGAGATTGATGGACAACAACAATTAGTACAATACAAACCGGCCTTTGGCGGTAGCATCATCTCTTCCATCCTGTCCAACACAACACCAGCTATGGCTACTCTGCGTCCAGGCATGCTTCAGGCCGCACAACCTGATTTCAATTGTGTGGCAGAGGTGGAATCTCTCTCTACTGAAGGCATCACCTCTGACATTCGCACGCGCATTATTAGCCGCGAATATCAGGATACCGGTGTAGCAGAATTGGAGTCAGCGCGTACCATTCTTGCTATTGGCATGGGCATGGGTGAACCACAAAACTATACACTCGTCTATCAACTTGCCGAATTATTGCAAGCTGCCATCGGCACTACACGCAATGTTGCTGACCAGGGTTGGTTCCCTAAACAAAAACAAATAGGTCTGACAGGACGAGCAGTCGCCCCCGATCTCTACATTGCGCTCGGTATTCGTGGAGCTGCCGAGCATCTCGCCGGTATCCGCAAAGCTGGCTATGTTGTTTCGATCAACAAAAACAAACGTGCCGCCATTTTCCGCCATTCAGATGTCGGCATCATTGGCGATGTTCATATATTGTTGCCCGTTTTGATTGAGAAACTCAGAACGTAAAACTTTCCGTCTGATAGGTATTGGTCGTACTGGTATTGTCATTACAATTGTTAATATTGATACTCAGGTTCA